>JBGPBR010000275.1:0-3521 GCA_041481325.1 Desulfobaccia bacterium | reverse complement strand
CCAGACCTGGATGAACTCCTTGCGGATGATGTGCCGGATGCGTCTGAACATGGTTAGCAGTCAGTTTCCTGTTTTCCGTTTTCTGTTTTCAGTGTTACTTCTCGTTCCCAAGCCCTGCTTGGGCCCATCTGAATATCAACTGCCAGCCCCCTCACCTGATCTTCTTCTCGAACTTGCGGATGGACATGAGCACGAAAAAGACGGCCGCGCCCGCCAGCATCAGGGCGCTGGGCCACAACACCTTGAGGCCGATGCCCTTGAGATAAATGCCCTTGGACACGGTGACCAGGTACCGGGCCGGCACGATGTAAGAGACGATCTGCAGGGGCAGCGGCATCAAATAAATGGAAAACACGAAGCCGGAGAGCAGAAAGGCCGGCAAAAAGGTGGTGAGCATGGCCATCTGAAAGGCCTGGAGCTGGTTTTCCGCCACCACGGAAATGAGCAGGCCCTGGCCCAAGGTGGCGATGAGAAAAATGGCCGACAGGCCGATGAGCAGCAAAGGGCTGCCCCTGAGGGGCACCTGGAACAGGAATTGCCCCATGGCCATGACGATGGCCATGTCCAGCATGCCGATGAAAAAATAGGGGGTGAGCTTGCCCAGGAGCAGCTCGGTTTTTTTCAGCGGCGTGGCCATGAGGCCTTCCATGCTGCCCCGCTCCAGCTCCCGGACCACGGTGAGGGCCGTGAGCAGGGCCCCCACCACCGTCATGATCACCGCGATGAGGCCGGGCACGATGTAGTTGCGGGACTCCAGGTCCTCGTTGAACCAGAACCGTATCTGGTTGTCCACCGGCGGATTCGCTTTGGCCGCCCCTTTGGTCGCCAGACGCTGCTCCAGGAGCTTCTGGTTGTAAGAGGTCGCCACCGCCTGCACGTACCCCAGGACGATGTTGGCGGTGTTGGAGTCGGTGCCGTCCACCAGGGCCTGGACCTTGGCGGTCTTGCCGGTCTGGTACGTCCAGGAGAAATCATAGGGGATCATGAGGCCCACCTGGACCTTGCGGGCCGTGATCAGCTCCTTGAGTTCGTCGTAGCTGTTGACAAACCGGGTCAGCCGGAAATATTGGGTGCCCCGGAACCGGTTGACGAAGTCGTTGCTCAACTGGCTCTGCTCCTGGTCATAGACCGCCACCGTCACATCCTTGATGTCGAAGGTGAGGGCATACCCGTAGAGCAGCAGCAGGACCACCGGCAGCAGGATGACCTGCAGCAGGCTGATGGGGTCCCGCCGGATGTGGATCAGCTCTTTGCGGGCGATGGCCAGGGTGCGCCGGAAGTCCATAGCGTTTGGTATTTAGTTTTCAGTTTTTAGTTTTTGGTTTTTGGTTTTAGTTTTTTAAAGCTGATTGCCGACCGCTTCTTTACCCCGCACCCGCCCGCTGGACCAGCGAAATAAAGGCGTCCTCCAGACTCGGGGGCACCCGCTCGATGCCCCCGAAAGCGATTCGGTTGGCCGTAAGAGTTTCTTTGATGGCCGCCTCCAACTCTTCCGGCTGCAAGGTGGCGACATGCAGGCCGTCGCCGAAGACCGCGACTTCGGCCACCTGGGGCAGTTTCTTGAGCAATTCCAGGGCCCCGTCCAGGTTGTCGGGAGCGACCGCCAGGATGCTTTCCTGCACTGCGGACTTCAACTCGCCGGGGGTGCCCTGGGCGATGATCCGGCCATGGTAGATGAGCACCAGCCGGTCGCAGAACTCGGCCTCTTCCATGTAGTGGGTGGTCACCAGGATGGTCCGGCCCTCCTGGGCCATGCCGTAAATCAGATCCCAGAAGTTGCGCCGGGAGATGGGGTCCACCCCGCTGGTGGCTTCATCCAGAAACAGGATGGAGGGCTGGTGGATGATGGCCGAAGCCAGGGCCAGGCGCTGCTTCAGGCCCAGCGGCAGGTTGCGGGTCAGCTCCAGGCGCCGGTCTGCCAGGGCCACCAGGTTCAGCACCTCGGTGATGCGCTCTTTGAGTTGGGAGGCTGACAAGCCGTAGACCCCGCCGAAGAACCTCAGGTTTTCTGCCGCGGTCAGGTCGTCGTAGAGGGAAAATCGCTGGGACATGTAGCCGATGTGGCTCTTGATCTGCTCCGTTTCCCGGACGATGTCGAAGCCGCCCACCTGCCCCTCGCCGCTGGTGGGCAACAGCAGGCCGTTCAGCATGCGGATGGTGGTGGATTTGCCCGCGCCGTTGGGCCCCAGAAAACCGAAGATCTCCCCCCGGTTCACTTGAAAGCTGATGCGGTCCACCGCCTTGAAGTCCCCGAAGTGGCGGGACAGGTCTTTGACCACTATGGCTGGTGCGGTTTCCATCGTTCAGGGTAAATCAATATAGGGCGTGCCGTGCACGCCATTTTGCGGCGGCCACAGGCCGCCCTATTTCTAAGTCTTGGTGGCAAGGCTTTCCAGCCTGTGCTGGCGCTGGCTTCTCCTTTTTGCCCTTTCGCCTTTTCATTCCTCCTGCCTTCTCACGATCTGGACGAAGAGGTCCTCCAGGTTGGGGGCGGCCGGGGCTACCCGCACCTGGGGGAGACCCGCGTCCGCCAACGCCTTGACCAGCTCCGGCGCGGCCTGGGCCGCGTCCGCCACCGTCACCATGAGCCGGTCCCCCATGGCCAGGGACTGGAGCACCTGGGACTGGCCGTCCAGGACCTTCCGGGCGGCCCACAGGTCCGAGGCCCGGACCTCCAGCAGCTCCCCCTGAAAGGAGCCCTTGATGGCCTTGGGGGAGTCCACCACCAGGAGTCTGCCGTTATGCAGCAGCCCCACCCGGTTGGCCCTTTCGGCCTCGTCCATGTAGGCGGTGGACAGAAAGATGGTGAGCCCGGCGCCCAACAGCCGGTAAAGAATCTCCCAGAACTCCCGGCGGGAAATGGGGTCCACTCCGAAGGTGGGCTCATCCAGAAAGAGGAGCCGGGGAGTGTGGATCAGGGCGCAGGCCAGGCCCAGCTTCTGGCGCATGCCCCCGGAAAGGTTCCGGGCCAGCCGGGATAGGAAAGGGGTGAGGTTGGAAAAGCCCAGCAATTCCGGCATCCGCCGGTCCCGCTCCAGCTTGGGCACCTGGTAGATGTCGGCATAGAAGGCCAGGTTTTCGGCCACGGTGAGATCGTCGTACAGGCCGAAACGCTGGGGCATGTAGCCGATCTGCTCCTTGAGGCGCTCGGAGTCCGCCACCGGGTCCAGCCCCAGCACCCGGGCCTCGCCTTCGTCCGGGTCCATGATGCCCACCAGCATGCGCATGATGGTGGTCTTGCCCGCGGCATCGGGGCCCACCAGGGCAAAGGCCTCCCCCGGGGCCACCTCCAGGCTGAAGTTATCCACCGCGGTCAGGGAGCCGAAGCGCTTGGTCAGCCCCCGGACCCGGATGGCCCGGTCATGGTTGCTGGGGTTCGTCGGGCTTGCTGTCAAGGAAGATTACCGCATCCGCCGGCATGCCCGGCTTGAGGTCGTAGTCCAGGTTCTGGGCCCGGATCTTACACCGGTAGACCAGGGTCACCCGCTCCTTGTAGGTCTCCACCGTTTTGGGGGTGAATT
>JBGPBR010000274.1:0-3521 GCA_041481325.1 Desulfobaccia bacterium | reverse complement strand
TAGGCTTGCAGGGCCTTGAGGAAGTCTTCCTCCCGGAAGTCGGGCCACAGGGTTTCGGTGAGGTAGAATTCGGTATAGGCCGACTGCCACAGCAGGAAGTTGCTCAGGCGGTTCTCGCCGCTGGTGCGGATGATGAGGTCGGGGTCCGGCGTCCCCGCGGTGTAGAGGAAGCGGGCGAACAGGGCCGCGTCGATGTCTGCGGGTTGCAGCCGCCCGGCCGCAACTTCCCGAGCCAGGGCCTGCACCGCCTGGACGATCTCGGTGCGCCCCCCGTAGCTCAGGGCCAGGGTCAGGGTCATCTGGGCCCCCGGGGCGGTGGCCGCGATGGTCTGCTCCAGGTCCTGGCGGACTTCCCGGGGCAGGCGCCCCAGGTCGCCGATGGCCTTGAGGGCGATCTGGTTTTCCTGCATCTCCGAGAGTTCCCGGTGCAGGTAGCGGCGCAGCAGGGCCATGAGGGCCCGGATTTCCAAGTTGGGGCGCTGCCAGTTTTCTTCGGAAAAGGCGAACAGGGTGAGGAAGGAAATGCCCAGTTTGCGGGCCAGGCGGGTGATAGTGCGCACCGATTCCACCCCGGCCACATGCCCCCGGATGCGGAACAGGCCCCGGCGCTGGGCCCAGCGGCCGTTGCCGTCCATGATCACGGCCACGTGGCGGGGCAGGTTGGCGCGGCCTAAAGGAAAGTGGGACTCAGGCAAAGGCGCTCCCGGGACCATCAGAAGGACATGATCTCCTTTTCTTTTTCGGCAGCCTGGGCTTCCACCTTCTTGATGTAATCGTCGGTGATCTTCTGCACGTCGTCCTGGGCCCGGTGGGCCTCGTCTTCCGAGAGCAGCTTTTCTTTCTTCATTTCCTTCAGGTCTTCGTTGGTCTCCCGCCGGATGTTCCTCAGGGCCACCTTGGATTCTTCCTCCATCTTCTTCACCATCTTCACCAGATCTTTGCGGCGTTCAGTGGTGAGGGCAGGAATGGGCAGGCGGATGATCTTGCCGTCGTTGACGGGATTGAGGCCCAGGTCGGACTTGAGGATGGCCTTCTCGATGTCACCCAGGACGGTGGGGTCCCAGGGCTGCACCGTGAGCAGCCTGGCTTCCGGGGCGGCCAGGGAGGCCACCTGGGGCAGCGGCATGCTGGCGCCGTAGCAGTCGACCTTGATGCCTTCCAGCAGGGCCACCGAGGCCCGGCCGGTCCGTACCCGGGAGAGGTCCCGGGCCATGGACTCCAGGACTTTGTCCATTTTGCGCCTGGTTTCTTTTAAAAGCTCGTCTTTCATTGCCGCGCTTTCTCCACCAGGGTGCCCACCTTGCGGCCGAGCACCACTTTCTTCATGTTGCCGGTTTTAAGCAGTTTGAAGACGATGATGGGGATATTCTGCTCCATGGACATGGTGACCGCGGTACTGTCCATGACCCGGAGGGACCTCTCGAGGATGTCGAAATAGGTGAGATGAGGCAGCAGCTTGGCGGTGGGGTCTTTTTCCGGGTCCCGGTCATAGATGCCCGCCACTTTGGTGCCCTTGAGGATGGCCTCGGCCCCGATTTCGGTGGCCCTGAGGGCCGCGGCGGTATCGGTGGTGAAGTAAGGGCTGCCGGTGCCGGCGGCAAAGACCAACACCCGGCCCTTCTCCAGGTGGCGGAGGGCCCGGCGGCGGATATAGGGCTCCGCCACTTCGTTTATAGTGATGGCGCTCATCACCCGGGTGGGGACGCCGGCCTTTTCCATGGCGTCCTGGAGGGCGATGGCGTTGATGACGGTGGCCAGCATGCCCATATTGTCGGCCACGGCCCGCTCGATGCCCTGGGCGCTGGCCTCGAGGCCCCGGAAGATATTGCCGCCGCCCACCACCACCCCCACTTGCACCTTCAGGTCCGTCACCCCTTTAATTTCCAGGGCGATGGCCCTGAGGGTGGCCGGGTCCAGGCCGAACTTCTTGTCGCCGGCCAGGGTCTCGCCGCTCACCTTGAGGATAATGCGGCGGTACTTGGGGGTCTCAGGGGGCATGGCTTTCTCGCCTCGGGGCCGAAGACGGCCGCTCTGGTTTTATCCGCGGGTATGAGGTAATTTACCCCCTTTAGAAAAGAGGGACTTTAACTCCCATTGCCCTGGCTGCGCCGTAATAAATCAATCCGTCCCCACCTGGTAGCGGCTGAAGCGTTTGATCTTGATATCTTTCCCCAGGCGGCCGCCCACTTCCTTGAGGTACTGGGCCACCGTCTGGTCCGAGTTCTTCACGAAGGCCTGCTGGTTGAGGCAGACTTCCTTGTAGAATTTTTCCAGGCGGCCGGTAATCATCTTCTCGATGATGTTTTCGGGCTTGCCGGACTCCCGGGCCTGGGCCTCGAAGATGGCCTTCTCCTTGGCCACCGCAACGGGATCAATATCCTCCCGGCTGACGGCCAGGGGGTTGGCTGCGGCGATCTGCATGGCCACGTCTTTGGCTGCGGCCACGGCTTCCGGCCCCGCCTCCGTGCCGCTCAACTCCACCATGACTCCGATCTTGCCGCCGAAATGGATGTAAGCGGCCACCAGGTCGCCCCGGTAGCGGACAAAGCGGCGGACCTCACACTTTTCCCCGGTCTTGGCGATGACCTCGTTGACGTAGTCGGTCACCGTCAGGCCCGCCAGGTGGGGGCAGGGCTCGGCCAGAAGCTGCTCCACGGACTCCAAGGCCGACGCGGCCAACTGTTCGGAGAGGCGCGCCCCCAACTCCACGAAGGAGTCGGTCTTGGCCACGAAATCGGTTTCGCAGTTCACTTCCAGGAGCAGCCCGGATTTGTGGTCCGGGGCAATATGGGACCACACCGTCCCTTCGGTGGCGGCCCGGCCGGCCCGTTTGGCGGCCACCGCCAGGCCTTTCTGGCGCAGGTAGGCCACCGCGGCCTCCAGGTCGCCGCCGGTCTCTTTCAGGGCCTTCTTGCAATCCATCATCCCGGCGTCAGTCTTGTCACGCAGGGTTTTTACCAGTTCAGCATTAATTTCCAACTATTGCCTCCTTGCCAGAAACCCGCAACTTTTATTCGGGTCCACGAAATATGCTCGGCTAACCAAAAGACTTATATCATCGAACCACGGTGCCCCAAGGTCCTTACGGCGCCTAAAAATCCTGCTGGTAGGCGGGGCAAAACCCGCCCCCGCGGGAAGACTTTCCAAGAGTTTAACGGCAAAAATACCGCCGGGGGCAGTTATGGTTCCGTTACCGGGGCTGCGGCCGCCGGGGCTTCGGATACTTCCGCCACCGGGGCCGCGGCTTCCACCGCCGCGGCGGCCGCGGCGGCCGCTTCTTTATCCATCAACCCCTGGAGGCGCTCCTCCGCCAGCTTTTTGCCATCCACCACCGCGTCGGCCACCCTGGAGGTGAGGAGGCGGATGGCGCGGATGGCGTCGTCGTTCCCCGGGATGGGGTAATCGATGACCGTGGGATCGCAGTTGCTGTCCACGATGGCCAGCAGCGGGACCTGGGTCTTCCGGGCTTCATGCACCGCAATGTCTTCTTTGCGGGGGTCAACCACGTAGACGATATCGGG
>JBGPBR010000273.1:0-3552 GCA_041481325.1 Desulfobaccia bacterium | reverse complement strand
TGTGAACGTCAACAGCCTGGCCCTGCGGAACGGTCCCAGCACCGGCAACCGCGTCCTGACCACCCTTGGGCTTAACAACCAGGTGGAGATGGTGGGCTCCGGGGTCGGCGGCTGGGTGCAGGTGCGGGAGGTGCGCTCCGGCACCATCGGCTGGGTGGCGGCCCGCTATCTGGAATCCTTCCCGGTAACCTCTCCCAAGTCGGCTCCCAAGAAGAAGACGCCGGCCAAAAAAGGCGGGCCCGCGGAGGAGGAGGCCCCCAAGGGACCCAAGGCCATGTGATACCGTTTTTGGTTTTTGGTTTCCGGTTTTTGGTTGAAAATCAACGAATGGTCAGATAGTTGGCGAGTCAATCGCCTTTGCATGTGAAAATAGGGTAATTTACCTCCGGAGACAGACTTTACGGGGACCCCGGTTTTGGACCGGGGTCCCCGTTTCTTTCGACCCCGCGACCCGAAGCTGCCATTATTACAAATGCGTTACCCCGCGGGGTTCCGGGGCACCGCGCCTCAACCGCTCCCTGCTTACTGCTCCCTGCTTACTGCTCACTGCTTACTGTCACCGGCCCCAGGGTTTGCAAGATCAGGGCCTCGCTGGCGGAGTACGGGTCGAGGCGCCGCGCCAGCAGTTCCTGGAGAATCCCGGCCAGGCGGTCGTCCTGCTCCAGTTGCCGCAGCAGGTGGCGGAAGACGCCCTCCTTGAGGAGCTCCAGAAATTCCTGGCGGGCCCTGGCAAAGCGCGCCTGTTGCAGGGCGGCGCCGCCCTCCCGGGCCAGAAACTCCCGGTGTTCGGCCACCGCGGCCATCAATGCCTCCACCCCCTGGTTTTCCTTGGCCTGGGTGAGAATCACCGGGGGCCTCCAGGCCTCGGTCTTCCGGCGGGTCTGCAACTCCAACATCTGCATCAGGTCCTGGTAGGTGCGGGCCGCGCCCTCCCGGTCCGCCTTGTTCACCACCAGGACATCCGCCACTTCCAGGATGCCGGCCTTAATGGCCTGGATGTCGTCGCCCAGGCCCGGCACCGTAACCACCAGGGTGGTGTCGGCGGTGGCGGCAATCTCCACTTCGTCCTGGCCCACGCCCACGGTTTCCACCAGGATGCAGTCTTTGCCCATGGCGTCCAGGACCGTGACCACGGCCCGGGCCGAGGCGGTGAGGCCGCCGAAGTGTCCCCGGGTAGCCAGGGAGCGGATGAACACGCCCTCGTCCAGGGCGTGGCGCTGCATACGGATGCGGTCGCCCAGGATGGCGCCCCCGGAAAATGGACTGGTGGGATCCACCGCCACCACCCCCACGGTCTTGCCCTGCTGGCGCAGATGCTGGATCAAGCGGTCCGTCAGGGTGCTTTTCCCCACCCCGGGGGAGCCGGTGATGCCGATGATGTGAGCCCGGCCGCTGTGAGGGTAGAGATGCTTCAACACCTCCCGGGCCTGGGGGACGCCGTCATCCAGGTCCCGCATCAGACGGGCCGCGGCCAGCACCTCCCCCGCCAGGATGCGGTCCACCACCTCTTTGGTGCGGTTCATTAGGCCTCCGGAGTAGCTGTCAGCGGTCAGCTTGCAGCCAACGATAAGGAATGACTATTTATAATTTAGGACCCTGAGAATGCCAAGAAAAACCGTGGCGGCCAAGGCCGATATTCCTTTGGGACCCCGGACCGTTGCGGTTTCCAGGAGCGGCAGGGGCAGTTCTAGATCGTTTTCTCCACCGGGTATCAAAAAAAAATCCTTGGATAATTTGCCCAAGCCAAAGCCCATGAGGTAAAATGCAGCAGGGAAGAGGCCGTAATCTAATCTGTGGCACTGATAATTCCAGCCAATTCACCAGTTAACTTGTTGACTATTTTGTAGATTTTAACCGAAACTGCAAACCGAGAACCTGATTATGCCCAGCCATCTCCAGCGACTCTATAATCTGTTCTCCCACGAGGATCGGCTCCTGATCCTCATCGACCCCGACCCGGACGCCATCGCCAGCGCCCTGGCCCTGAAGCGCCTTTTGTGGCGCCGCCTCAACGCCTGCATCATAGCCGTCATCCGGCCCATCACCCGGCCCCAGAACAAGCGCATGGTGCAATTGTTGGACATCTCTCTGGCGGCGCTCAACGACCTCAACCCCGATGACTTCAACCGCAAGGCTGTGGTGGACGGCCAGCCGGCCCACCACGACCTTTTCTGCAGCCAGCACTACGACGTGATCATCGATCACCATCCCCGGCTTGCCGCCACCAAGGCGAGCTTTCTGGATATTCGCCCCCAATACGGCGCCACTTCCACCATCCTGACCGAGTATCTGCGGGAGGCCCGCATCAAGCCTTCCCTGAAGCTGGCCACCGCCCTCTACTACGGCATCAAGACCGACACCTCCAACTTCGAGCGGCCCGCCACCGAAGCCGACGTCCGGGCCTTTCACTATCTGTTCGGCTTCACC
Organism: Desulfobaccia bacterium; assembly: GCA_041481325.1. Taxonomy (GTDB): domain Bacteria; phylum Desulfobacterota; class Desulfobaccia; order Desulfobaccales; family 0-14-0-80-60-11; genus DASWLF01. Next base: position 1,125 of record JBGPBR010000273.1, on the reverse strand, counting down.
CGCCGCCCCCTGGTGCGGCGGTTGGAGTCTGCCGAGTTCAACCTTCCCATGTTTGGCTACCTGCAGCTGGCCCTGAACCGCTATCGCATCCGCCACAACCGCCTGTACGCCTTTCTGGGCCCGGTGGTGGCCCCGGACATCCTGGTGATCCTGGCCGATTTTTTCCTCCGGGCCGGGGAGATCTCCTCGACCATCGTGGCCGGCATCTATCAGGACAAACTGGTGGTGATCTTCCGGAACGACGGGCTGCGAAAAAACGCCGGGCGCCTGGCCGCCAAGGCCTTCGGCAAGATCGGCTCCGCCGGCGGCCACGCGGCCAGCGCCCGGGCCGAAGTACCCTTGGACCATACCGGCATGGACCTCGACGCCCGCTGGCAGGAGTGGCAGGATTACCTCAGCCACCGGATAGAGAGCCACGGCCGCTTGAAGACCCCGGGGGCAGGCAAACCCGGGGCACCTTCCGAGGATGCGGCTTCATCCTGACCCGGGCGACGGCCTTTCTTGAGCAGAGGGGTGCAAAACCCTTTTCCCGGCCATCCCGAACGGAGTGAAGAATCTCAACCATTTAAAGATACGAGATTCTTCGCGGCGCTCAGAATGACAAATTCTTAACTTTATAGGAGTTCTGCAACAATCCGGCCGCAGGCGCCAACTTAGGAGTCCACTCAGGTGGGCGCTCCGGCCGGGTCTGAGACGCGGCGCGGCTCATCCTTGCCGAAGCAATGCCAGGGCCGCCTCGAGATGCGTCAGGGCCTGATGGACATTGTCGCATTCCAGGCAAGGCACGATATTATCCCGGCCCCGGGAGGTGAAAACCGTCTCCCGGGTGCCCTCGCACTTGGGGCATTGCGCCGCCGCCTGTCGGACTTCCTCCACGAACCTGGCCAGGACGGCGTCATCGACGTTTACTTTCATGGGCTGCTCCTTGGGTTTTTCCTATTTACTCCTGAAAGTTTATCCCAGAGGGCCACTTCGCCAAAATCTTATATAATAATTTCAGGAGATTTTTTCTGAGGAGTCTCCCTCAAAATGACTCTTGCCGCGGTCTTATGCCAAGTTGACCTCAAAGATAGAAAGATAGTGATTACCATCAAGTCGCAAATTTGCAGTGAGTCATCCTGGAGG
>JBGPBR010000272.1:0-3559 GCA_041481325.1 Desulfobaccia bacterium | reverse complement strand
GTCCAACATCTGGGCTACGGCCTTGGGGTCCACCGCCCGGCCCCAGGTGACCGCGAGGCGCTCCACCTTGACGCCGTAAACGTTGCAGAGCTCGGTCCAGCGCTCGCCGAATTTACCGCCGTCCACCACCAGGGCGGTGTCGCCGGCGCTCAAGGTGTTGGCTACCGCCCCTTCCATGGCGCCGGTGCCGGTGGCGGCAAAGATCAACACCTCCTGCTCGGTCTGGAACAAGTACTTCAGCTCGGCCCGCACCTCCCCCAGGATCTCCATGAATTGGGGGGAACGGTGATGGATGATGGGCTGGGCCATGGCGAGTTGGGTTTCCGGTGCCACCGGAGTGGGGCCCGGGGTCATCAGATACATTTTCATTGTCCGCACCTTACCTTAGGACCTCGAATTGGCGAGGGGATTTATTAGGAAATTCCTGAATTAATAAGTTTATTTCCTTCCGATGCTGCTGTCAAGATTTGTCGCCGGGGTAGTGCAAAAAAGCACTTACATCTAACTGGCTGATTTCGCTAGCGGGGTTTCTTCATCAACCGCGCCGCCGGGCCGTGCCGGCGAAGTCCCGGCTCACCCTGCGACCGCAAAAGAGATTTTCTTACAAAAAATGCCAGAAGGTCTGATATTATGTCTAAACTAGGGAATGCTCCGTCCCGGCAAGAAACCTTGCCGGGAGATGCCCCTGGCCCCAACCCCACGCAGCATGGCCGATAATTCAGCCTGACGGGAGGAACGGCATTATGAAAACGAGATGGTATCCCCTGGCGCTACTGGCTTGGTTCGTCATTTTGGCCTTAACCATGACGGGGTGCGCCACCACCAGCAGCACCAGCGCCTCCGGCAAATCCCAACGAGACCTGCTGCTGGCCGCCGGCTTCAGGAAGGATGTGGCGGATCAACCCGGTGAGATAAAGCATTTTCAAAAATTGCCCCCCGAGAAATTGCTCTGTTACCAGAGGGGCAACGAAAAATGTTACACCCTTAAGGACCCCGTCACCAATTCCATGTATATCGGCGACGAGGCGGCGTTCAGGCGCTACCTGGATCTGGTCATCCAGGAACGGTTGGACAAGTCTTATCAGCAATACCGCCTCCAGGAAGACGACCCCGAGTTTTGGAAGCTATGGGTTGATAAGCAGGGAGGGGGTTGATAACCGAAAATAGCGCCTTACTCCCTTGAAGTCGATAGGCCGACCCACAACCTTGCCGACAAGCGGGCCCTGGCTTGCGCTGGCAAAATGTCAGGAAACCCGGCGAAATTAGGCGCTCAGGCTTACCCCAAGAAATGCAAAGCCTGTCATCAGGGACCCCACCGGGATTCGCCCGGGCGCCGTCTCCATGGATTCAGCTAATGCCCCTGGCCCCGGCAGTGGCCGCCGGTTTGACAATTCCAGGCAAACCGGGTCAAATCCAGCCATTATCCCAAAGGAACCATCGTTGCCTGGCGCCTGGAAATTCACCGTTCTACATAAGGAAGCCCGTTCCCGGCGATTAATCCTGGAAGGCCACGTCTCCCCCCCCTATGAGCGCCCGTATCACGATCCCCTGGTCTTTTACGCGGTGGTAGGTCCAGATTACCTCTCTCTGGAAGTGAGCCGGGATTTTGACGGGGAACGCTGGTTGGAATACCTCTATGGGCTCTGGGGCGAACCCGCGGAGCCGCCCCCCGGGTCCAGGGGGGGAGCCAGATCGACGAGGAAGGCGCCCTGCTGCTGGTGGAATGGCGTTTTCCGCCGGCGGCTCGGGACGAAATGCTCCGGCGCCTGGGGGACCCACTCCAGCACCGGCCGGTGCCCGGCGCTCCACTCTACCAGGAACTGCCTGAAAATGATCCACTGCATCAACTCCTCCGGATGGGCCAGCACCGAGGGGTAGTAGCGAAATTCAATGGTGTTCCGCTACCAGTAGGAGTGCAGATTCAGACCGCGGTACCGGTGGGATGCATCTTGCGCTGGCGCGAGGCCTTGGGGTCGTCCCGGTTTTCCGGAGAGTACCAGAGGTGTTCCACCACCGGGGGGACCGCGGGGTAATTGGGAGGAGGGGCGCCAGGGGGCCGCGGCCGGCTGAAAACTCGCGCCCTGAACCACGCCGGCAAGCGGGGTCAGCACCGGCCAGGCGACCCGCGGCCAGGCTGGAAATGGGCAAACCGATGCGGCGGTCAGAGTCCCCAGGGGTGAGAGAACCAGACGGGTTAGCGGCGACGGAGGAGGAACTGAACGCGGGCCGAAGTGTTGCCCGCAGGACGTCTAATTTGGGTACTTCACCTCAAAGACGCGCTTGGCCACCACGAAGGTCCCTTCGTAATAAGGCTGGCGCAAATCGGTAATAGTGACGCCGTTCCGGTGGTTGGAGGCGTGGATCATCCTGCCTTCGCCCAGGTAAATGCCGGCATGTCCCACGGAACGGCCGCCCCTGCTAAAAAATAGCAGGTCCCCGGGAAGCAGTTTGGAAAAATCCATCTGATGGGTGACGACCTTGCCTACCTGGGCCTGTTCACAGCTGGACCGGGGCAGATCGATCTTGAAACCGTGATAGATGTACTGGACGAACCCAGAACAGTCGGTGGCGGAGCCGCGCTCCAGGGAGCCGCCCCGGGCGTAGGGAGTGTCCTGATAGTACTTGGCCTGAGTCAACACCAGGTCCGAGAAATTCCAGGGTTCGAACCGGTTGAACTTGGGCTCGGAGAATACCCGGTCGCGGCCCATTTCCGGCTTGGATAAGGGCTTGGTGATGGGAGCGGGGGGCTTTTTGGGGCCCATGGGCTCCAGCAGGAACTTGCCGTCCCGCTGGGGCACGACTTTCATCAGGGGCGGAGTCTCCGCAATGCCGGCGCGGTACGCGGCCGCCGACGAAGAGCCTTCCTCGGCATAGCTGCGCCGGGAAGAACGGCTGCGGCTGTATTTTGTGCTCTTGGTGGATTTGCTTTTCTTGGCGACCTTGGCTTGGGACTTGGAGGATTTCTTTTTAACGCCGTTAGTTGGTACAGCTTGCGCCAGGCCGGGTGATAAGGTTAATGCCAGGGTGATTACCGCGGTCCAAATTATCCGATTAGCCATCCAGAACCTCCTTTGTGATGGGACAATCCGGAAGGGAACTAAAAATCAATTTAGTTCCGGACAATCTGCCGACGTTCTCGATTGCGCTGACAAAGAGCCATTGGATAGGTACTTTTACCTATCCACAAATAGGTATTTATACCTATTTGGTTTCGGCAAACATAGTATATAGGTAAAGGGTTGTCAAACCTTTTTTTGCCCGATTTGATTCTGCTTAGAAAATAGTCAAAATATTCAAATAGTTACCGACCATATTTTAGTGTAGTTTTTCACAATATCTTTACCAGGTTTAACGCCCCCAATTTGCCCTCCCCTTTAAGGGAGGGTTTCATACCAATTTGAGACCTCTGCGAAACAACTCACAAGACCGCAAATCCTGGCCTTAATCTCCCCCTCCCCTCGGTGGGTGGGGTTTGGGGGTGGGGGGCGAAATTAGCAACTAACTGTAATAATAGAAAAACTTTACCACCCCCACCCTCCCCCATCAAGGGGGAGGGGAT
>JBGPBR010000271.1:0-3574 GCA_041481325.1 Desulfobaccia bacterium | reverse complement strand
CGGGACTCAAAACCATTGGTGGAATCGGTCGACCAAGGGGCATAGCTTCTCCTTTCATCTGGAAGAAGCATACCATAAAACGATTACTTATTAAAGTTATTCATGAAACAAAACACTAGCTTATAACAATATAAGGGGTCAGGCCGCATTGATGACCTGCACTATTCATAGTCTTTGCGGCCTGGAACCCGCCGCCCGGATGGCGGCCATAATCAGGGGAAAAATCTGTTTCCGAACCCAAACCCCTTGATTTCAGATATATATATACATTATTGAATAAGTAATGGCCTTTGGGAAACCTTGCCGGGGGCTGGCGGCGCCTTAAAAGGCGGTGCGTAAAAAAACTTTGACGGCAAAATCAGCAACCCACTGACAGACGAACCGGAAACCGGAGGATAGATGGTTTTTTCCGCCTCCCCTGCTATTGGGCTCGCACCGGCCCTGTTCCCGGGTTTCTTTGCAAAGAGTAAACGGCTATACTTAAATCAACGGACCTTGAACCAAATTAATACGGGATAATGCACCATGTTAGACACGCCCACCACCCTTCCGGAGCCCTCGCCGGCCCTGCAGGAGCGTTTGGCGGCCGCCCTGCCCGTTTCGGTCAGCGCCTGTTTCCAGTGTAAAAAGTGCTCCAGCGGCTGCCCCTTGACCTTCGCCATGGACCTCCTGCCCGACCGGGTGATCCGGCTGGCCATCCTGGGCCAGGAAGAAATGGTGCTGCAGAGCCGCACCATCTGGGTCTGCTCGTCCTGCGAGACCTGCACCACCCGCTGCCCCAACGGCATCGATATTGCCGGGGTGATGGACTGGCTGAAGGAAGAGGCGCTGCGGCGGGGCTGCGCCTCCCAGCCCGAGGTGGCCCGCTTCCACCAGACCTTTCTAAAAACGGTGCAAATGGGCGGCGGCCGCCTGTCGGAGCCGCTGCTGTTGGGCCTCTACCGGCTGAAGGGCGGCGGCGTCCTGGAAAAGATTAAGTCCGGGGCCCTCCTGGCCGAGCTGCGCCTGGGTTGGGAGCTGGCCCGCCGGGGCCGCCTGGTGCCCCGCCTCCCCCGGAAGCTCAAAGGCGCCGGGGAGATTAAAGAAATTTTCGCCAAAGCCGGGAAACAGAGATGAACGCTCAAGTTACTTACTATCCGGGATGTTCCCTGGAAGGGACGGCCATTGATTACGCCGCCTCCATCGCCGGGGTGGCGGGGCTGCTGGAGTTGACCCTGGCGGAGCTTACCGACTGGAACTGCTGCGGCGCCAGCGCCGCCCACAGCGTCAGCCACCAGCTTTCTTTAGCCTTGCCGGCCCGTAACCTGGCCCTGGCCGAGAGCGCCGGCCGGGACGTGGTGGTGCCTTGCGCCCTGTGCTTCAACCGCCTCAAGGCCGCGGACCGGGCCTTGAAAGGCCCGGAGGGAGAGCAACTGGGAGTCCCCTACCAAGGCGACCTGAAGATCTGGGACCTCCTGGACTACCTCTCCCAGGAGTCTTACCTGGCGGCCCTGAAGGAAAAAGTGGTGCGGCCCCTCACCGGGCTCAAGGCGGTGGGCTATTACGGCTGCCTGGCGGCCCGGCCCCCGGCGGTCACCGGCAAGTCCGACTACGAGAACCCCCAGAATATGGAGCGCTTGCTCACCGTCCTGGGCGCCGGCCCCATCGACTGGTCCTACAAGACGGACTGCTGCGGCGCCGGCCTGGCCGTGGCCCGGCCCGACCTCATCGACACCCTGGTGGCCCGCCTCTATGAGCGGGCCCTGAAGGCCGGGGCGGACTGCTTCGTGGTCTCCTGCCAGATGTGCCAGGCCAACCTGGATATGCCCCAGGAACGCATCTCGAAAAAATCCGGCCAGGACTATTACCTGCCGGTGCTCTATTTCACCGAACTCATCGGCCTGGCCCTGGGACACCCGGATGTCAAGAAATGGCTGGGGGGCCACCTGGTGGACCCGTTGCCGCTGCTGGAAAAATTAGGTTTCAGGTTTTAGGTTCTGGGTTCTGGGATAAGAGAAGCGGCTCTCGGGGAATTGGCATCTCATTTCTCTCAATAGAGAAACAATTCCATGGGAAATACCGTAAAATCCTTTCATGACCTAGTGGCCTGGCAAAAGGCCATGGAACTGGTAACGGAAATTTATCAAGTAAGCCAGAAGTTCCCCAAGGAAGAGATATTCGGCCTGACCAGCCAGCTCCGACGGGCAGCGGTTTCCATCCCCAGTAATATTGCCGAAGGGCGGGGGAAATCGTCCACAGGTGAATTTCAACAATTCCTATACCATGCCGGAGGGTCGCTCGCGGAAGTTGAAACCCAGCTTCTGATCGCAACCAACCTTGAATACCTAGGTAAGCAGGAAGTTTCCCATATCAAGGAACTAATCGCCAGGGTTGGAAGACTCCTTCATGGCCTCTTATCTGCCATAAAAAAGCATGGCCCACCAGAAAAAGCGGCTGTGAAGGTGGGCCATGCCCACCCTACAATTGCCACTGGTTCCCAAGCTCCAGCTTGGGAACCAACTTGGAAGCAAAGCTCTGCTTTGCACCTTATGGCTTAAGCAATTAAATGTTCAAAAATTAATGATTAAGGTGCCCAAGCAGAGCTTGGGCCAAAAATAAGCGTTCCCAAGCCGGAGCTTGGGAACGAGAAAAAAGGGAAATTTGGAGGATTAAATGGAACATCTGCCCAAGATCCTGGCCTTCGTCTGCACCTATTGCACCTACACCGCGGCGGATATGGCGGGTTCGGCCCGGATGCAGTACCCGGCCGGGGTGCGCCTCGTCAAGTATCTGTGCACCGGGCGCATCGACATCATCCATCTCCTGAAGGGATTTGAGGCCGGGGCCGACGCCATCCTGGTGGGTGGCTGAGAGGCCGGCAGCTGCCATTTCCTGGAAGGAAATCTCAGAGCCAGAGAGCGGATAGAGTACACCCAGCAGATGCTGGACGAGATCGGCCTGGGCCGGGGCCGTCTGCAGATGTTTGAAATCGCGGCGTCCGACGCCCCCAAATGGGTGGCCGCGGTCAAGGAGATGACGGCGCGGGTCCAGGAACTGGGGCCCAACCCCTTGCACCGGGGCCGGGAACTTTCCCACCAGGCGGTGGAGAGGCTGAAAGAGATGGGGGAATTATGATTATCGCGGAACGCAAACCCTTTGCCGAAATCAAGGCCATGGTGGCCCCATACAAGAAGATTCTCCTGGTGGGCTGCGGCACCTGCGTGGCCGTGTGCCTGGCGGGCGGTGAAAAAGAAGTGGGGCTGCTGGCTTCCCAGTTGAAGCTGGCCCTGGGCCTGGAGGACAGGCGGCTGGAAATCGGCGAAATTACGGTGGAGCGCCAGTGCGACCTGGAGTTCCTGCGGCCCCTGTGCGATTTCACCGCGGACTACGAGGCCATCGTCTCCCTGGCCTGCGGGGCCGGAGTTCAGTTCCTGAAGCAGTTGTGCTACCTGCAGCCCATCTTTCCCGGGGTCAACACCCGCTTCATCGGGGTGAACAACGACGTGGGCTACTACACCGAACGCTGCCGGGCCTGCAGCAACTGCTACCTGGGGGTCACCGGCGGCATCTGCCCGGTGACCATGTGCCCCAAGGG
>JBGPBR010000270.1:0-3577 GCA_041481325.1 Desulfobaccia bacterium | reverse complement strand
GCGGGGCCGAAAATCTGGAGCGCCTGCAAGCAGACCTGGCGGGAACCACCCCGGAAGACCTGGAGGACCGCCTGGCCCAAGCCCAAGCCCGGGTGCAGGAACTGGACGGCAGGCTCTCCCAGGCCGAGCAGGAGCAGGGCAAGACCGCCGACCGCCTGGCGACCCTGGAGCGGGCCGACGACCTGGGCCGGGCCCTGCTCACGGAGCAGACCCTGGCCGCCGGGCTTCAGGGCGCGGTCCAGCGTTGGACGGTGTTCACCCTGGGCCGCCATTTCCTGGAGCTGGGCCGCCGCCGCTTTGAAGCCGAATATCAGCCCCAGGTTTTGCAGCGGGCCTCCGCCTTATTTGAGCTCATGACCGGGGGGCGTTATCGCCGGGTGATGGCCACCCTGGAGGGCGAAAAGTTTCTGCTGGTCAACCGGGAGGGCCGCCACCTCGCCGCCGAGCATCTCAGCCGGGGCGCCCAGGAGCAGCTCTACCTGGCCATGCGCTTCGCCCTGGTGCAGGAATACTCCCGGGACGGCCGGAATCTGCCCCTGATCCTGGACGACATCCTGGTGAACTTCGACCCCGCCCGGGCCCGCCAGGCGGTGCGACTCCTGGGGGAAATGGGCCGGAGCCACCAGCTGCTCCTGTTCACCTGCCACCCCCACGTGGCGGCCCTGGTCCGTGAGACCCTGGGGGAGGAGGCTGCGGTCGCCATTGCTTTGGAAGAAACAAGTTAGCAGTGCTGGGCGCCGATGGCGGCGTTGGGTTTCAGGTTTTGGGTTTTGGATTGAAAAAATAAATCTATCAATGACTCGCCGCCTTGATAAAGTTAGCGTAGGGTGCGTCTTACGCACCATTAATCCGGTCCCGAAGAAGCGGAATTTTCTGGCGCGTAAGGCGCGCCCTACTATCGATTTGCATGATTTACGGGTGAGCCGAGCTCATGCGCGACCTTAAAAAAGGGGACGGGTCGAGCCAACGGGTCACCCTACTTTAAGGGGTTGGGGGAGGGGCAGGGGCTTTCTGCCCCTGGCCCCCTCCCCCACCAAGTTCTACCCATGAGCCAATTAGCCAAAATCGCCGCCCTGGGGCGGCTCTGCGGCATCATCCCGGAGTACTTCGACAACTTCGGGCGCCGCCACCGCACTTCCCAGTCCACCTTCCGGGCCCTGCTCACCGCCATGGGCGTCCCCTGGGAGGACCCGGCGGAGCTGGACCGGGAGCTGGCGGCCAAGCGCCTGGCGCCTTACGACCGTTTGCTTTCCCCGGTGGCGGTCGTCTTCCAGGGCGCCGGGTGCCGGGTGCCGGTCTTTCCCCTGATTCCCGCCGATCAGGCGCCTCCCCGCCTGGAGGTCCGCTGGGAGATCACCGACGAGGCCGGCCGGGTGCAGACCTGGGAGACGGTGGCCCTGCCGCCGGGGAAAGGCGGGTCCCGCCGGGGACCCGAAGGCTGGCGCACCCGGGTGGAACTCAAGCTGCCGGCCAGGCTGAAGCCGGGTTATTACGACCTCTGCCTGCGGCTGGCCGGGGGAACTCGGGAGGAAACCGGCTGCTGCCGCCTGATCGTGGCCCCGGACCGGGCTTACCTGCCGGAATGGCTTACCGACGACCAGCGGCTCTGGGGCTTCAACGTGCCCCTCTACGCCTTGAGAAGCGAAAACAACTGGGGCATCGGGGATTTCGGCGATCTTCTCGCCCTCACCGACTGGGCCGGCTCCCTTAACGCCTCCTTTGTGGGGGTCAATCCCCTGCACGCCCCGGCCTCCGGGGCGAAAGGAGTTCCCAGTCCCTACTCCCCCAGCAGCCGTCTTTTTCGCAACTTTCTCTATCTGGACCTGGAAGCCGTGCCGGAGCTGGCCATCTCGCCGGCCGCCCAGGCCTTCCTGGCAGGGCCGGAATTCCGCCGCCGGAAAGCCCGGCTGGTGCATGAGCCCCTGGTTCCCTATCCCGGAGTCTTCCGCCTGAAACGCCGGGTGCTGGAGATGCTCTACCGCACCTTTCTCGACCGGCACGGCCCTGCCGAGGCCCCCCGCACCGCCCGGGGGGAAGAATTCGCCCGGTATTTGGCCGAAAGGGGCGACGCCCTGGGGCAATTCGGGCTCTACCAGGCCCTAACCGAGTCCCTGAAACAAGCCGACTGGCGCCGCTGGCCCCGGGCCTTTCAGGACCCGCAAGCCGCGGCGGTGGCGGAATTCCGCCGGCAGCACCCTGCGGCCATCGGCCTGCACCAGTACGGCCAGTGGCTGGCGGCGGCCCAACTCGGCCAGGTCTGCGCCCGGGCCCGGAGCCGGGGGCTCCCTTTTACCCTGTACCAGGACCTGGCGCTGGCGGGGGAGGCAGGCGGGTTCGACACCTGGGCCAATCAGGGCCTCTTCGCCCGGGGGATCGAAATCGGGGCGCCGGCCGACGCCTTCAACCCCCGGGGCCAGAGCTGGGGCATCCCCCCGCTGATCCCCGAGCGCCTGCGGGAGGCGGGCCACCGTTTCTTCATGGATATTCTGCGGGCCAACGCCCCTCCCGGGGGCATGCTCAGAATCGACCACGTCATGGGCCTGTTCCGGCTCTTCTGGATTCCCCGGGGCGAGACCGCCTCCCAGGGGGCTTACGTCCGTTACCCTTCCCGGGAGCTCCTGGCCATCCTCTGCCTGGAGAGCGCCCGGCGCCGCACCCTCATCATCGGGGAAGACCTGGGCACCGTCCCCCCCAGCGTCCGCCGGGACCTGGACCGGCGCGGGGCCTTATCCTACCGGGTCTTTTATTTCGAAAGAAACCCGGATAACTCCTTCCGGTCCCCGGAGGAATACCCCCGGCGGGCCATGGCCGCGGTCACTACCCACGACCTGCCCACCCTGATGGGGTTCTGGCAGGGCCGGGACCTGGAACTGAAGCGTTTCCTGACCCTCTACCCCTGCCCCCATCTGGCGGACGCCGATGCCGCCGCCCGGGAGGAGGACCGCCGCCGCCTGGTAGCGGCCCTGGAAAACCTGCACCTGCTGCCGACCGGCTCCGGCGCCGCCCCCCAGACCCGGACCGGTCCGGAGGATTTGCCGGGCGGGGTCGTCGAATACCTGGCTCGAACCAGGGCCGCCCTGCTGGAACTCCGCCTGGAGGAGGTCTTCAAGGTCGCCGAGCAGCAGAACCTGCCCGGCACCACCAGGGAGCACCCCAACTGGAACCGCAAGCTGCCCCTGAGCCTGGAAGAGATGCGCCGGGACCCGGAGCCGGCCCGCCTGGCGGCCCGGCTGAACCGGTATAGAGGAAGGTAGGATTTTGGGGGAGGGGGCTAAGGGCCTGATTATCCATAAATCCGAAAAGCAATAATGGTGCGTAAGACGCACCCTACGTGACTTTTTATTCATATTTGCTTTCAGAGGCTCCTTGGTAGCCACAGGCTTTACCGTGAAAAACCAAATCCCCCTAAATCCCCCTTTTCCAAAGGGGGACTTTTAAAACCCCCCTTTAATAAAGGGGGGTAGGGGGGATTTTTCATCCTCGGGGGTGAGACATTTGCGGCTCATGAACGTTTAGCCTGCGCCGCACAGGCGGGACGCCTGTGCCACTTAGGAAAAATTAGTTAAAAGAACATTCG
>JBGPBR010000269.1:0-3578 GCA_041481325.1 Desulfobaccia bacterium | reverse complement strand
TGCTGAAGATAGCGTTGCAGGCCCTGGAGCGCCTTCGTGCCAGCTATGACATCGTGGTCATCGAAGGCGCAGGCAGCCCCGCGGAGATAAACCTCCGCGAGCGGGAAATCGTCAATATGAGAATTGCCCTTGAGGCAAAGTCGCCCGTCTTGCTGGTAGGCGATATTGACAAAGGCGGGGTTTTCGCTTCTCTGGTGGGAACGCTGGTCCTGCTAGAACCCCCAGAAAAGGCGCTGGTCAAAGGCTTCGTCATCAACAAGTTCAGGGGTGACATAGGCATTTTGCAGCCGGGTTTGGACCAGTTGGAAAAGCTGACCGGCCTGCCGCCCAAACGCCTCAAACCCCTGCGCCGCCAGATCCAGATCATCTTCCAGGACCCGTACTCGTCCCTCAACCCCCGCATGACCATCCGGAAAATCCTGGAAGAGCCCTTCACCATCCACGGCCTGGGAAGCCGGGCGGAGCGCCGGGCCTGGGCGCAGGACCTGCTGGACGAGGTCGGCCTGACCCCGGAGCACCTGGACCGCTACCCCCATGAATTCTCCGGCGGCCAGCGTCAGCGGATAGGGATAGCCCGGGCCCTGGCCCTGCGCCCCCGCCTCATCGTGGCCGACGAGCCGGTCAGCGCCCTGGACGTCTCCATCCAGGCGCAAATCCTCAACCTGCTGACCGACCTGCAAGCGCGCCACGGCCTCACCTATCTCTTCATCTCCCACGACTTGAGCGTCATCTCCCAGATCAGCGGCCGCATCGCGGTGATGTACGTGGGCCGCCTCATGGAACTGGCGCCCCGGGAGGTCTTTGCCCAAGGGCCGCTCCATCCTTACACCGAGGCCCTCCTGGCCGCGGTGCCCCTCCCCGACCCGGAGCGGGCCTACCGGCCCCCGGCCCTCAAGGGCGAGCCCCCCAGTCCGGTGCACGTGCCGCCGGGCTGCCCCTTCCACCCCCGCTGCCCCGAGGCCCAATTGCCCCGCTGCCGGGAGGAGGCGCCGGCATACCGGGTAACCGCCCCGGACCACTGGGTGGCCTGCCATTTCCGGTGAGGCGAGGAGGGGAAGAAAGAAATTTGGGGAAGGGGACCAGGGGCAAAAGCCCTTACCCCCTCCCCAAACCCCTCCCCCCCCCCCGTGAGGAAAAAGTGGCACCGGCCGGAAGCCGGTGCCACCAACGCCACAAAAGTTTCAGGACCTAGGTCTAGCAGGGTCCCACTCTCCCGGGGGGGAGGCGATAAAAGGAAGCAGCTTTTGAGCCTCTTACAAAACTGTTTTTTTCTGTCAACCTGAACGGAGTAGAGGATCTCATCAGGTTGAGAAAACGAGATTCTACGCGCCGCTCAGAATGACCAGGTGCGGCTGAGCGGTAATTTTGCGACAGTCTCTTTGGGCAATTGCTTTAGCTCCCCGGGGACGGAAACGTCCATCTGCTATTGCAGCCGGACCGCCGCGCCTTTCACTCCGCCACTTCGTAGCCCGCGGCCTTAATGGCCAGGACCACATCCTGCCGGGAGGCCCCACCCTGACTCTGGTAGGTGACCCGGCCGCCGGCCAGGTCCACCTGCACTTCGGTGACTCCGGGTAAACTGCTGAGCGCCCTGGTCACCGCCGCGGCGCAGTGGGCGCAACTCATCCCTTTGACCTTGATTTCCGGCACTTTGAACCCTCCTATGATAGATTTTCCGGCGCCCATCCTCAACCCTGCCCCAAAGGGCGGCAAATGGATTTTATGGGCTTATGGTAATCATTATCGAACCAGGAGGTAAGAGGGGGGAGAGGGCGGCGGCCGGCCGGGGCAGCGGCCGTAAAATCCCGGCGGCCCCGGCCCGGTTATGGTCTCGCCAAAGCCGGAACCGGAGCAGGGCCGCCAGGGCGCCGTGGATAAGGAGAGGGACGAAATTGCCCCTCGGATAAAGGTCTTAGATCAAGAGACGCTCATAGGGGTACGATTAGATGATGCCTTCTTTGGGGGCGCAATGAATTGCGCCCCGCAGGGCATCAATCACGCCCTTACGTCAAAATTACCGGTTTGACGGCATCATGGTCTTACGCCTGTCGGGCACCGGGGTAAGGGCGGGATAACTTCACCCCTAGGGCATTCCGCCAAAAACAAAAATCCTCAATTCCCGGAACGAGAATTGAGGATTGCACCCGTCTTGCTTGGTCCTCAAATAGTAGTGGCGGCGAGCCCGTAGCCGCGGCCTCATCCGCCCACTCTCACAGGCAGGTCTTCTGGCTCTTGGATCATCCTACTCCCGGCGCCTTCCCGGGGCTTTTAACCCCAGTGGCGGTTGCCGGTTTCGTCCCCAATTACAGCGGCGGGACCACGACGGCTTTTAACCGTCTTCCCTCTTACCCCTCGCGGGACCTGTAAGGTGTATTTTATATATCAGGTTTCCCCCCCGGTGTCAAGGGAAATCGTCGCGGCCCGGGCCAAGACGAAGGCGCCCGGGGCCACGCCCAGAGCCCGGGCCACCGGGGCGCACTTGGCCTGGAGCAGGAAAAAAACCCGGGGGTCTCCCCAATGGCTCATGGTTTCAAAGTGCCCCATGCCTTTGGCCACGATGACCGCGGCCTGGTCATACCGGGCCCGGAAGGCCGGACTGGCGCCCTCGAGGTCCAACCCCACCAGGCGGCAGCCGGGGTCGGCGACCGGCGCCAGGGCGCCCCCCAGGCCCGAGGCGGCCAGGTCCTCCCGGGTGAGGTCGTTCTGAATGGGCCCGCCCTTGACCACGTAGAGCACCTGCCAGCCCCGGCGGCGCAGGCCGGCCACCAGCGGCAGGTCGAAGAACTGTTCCCCGGCATTGTCCGCCAGGTACAGGATTAGACCTTTGGGGGCCTTAAGGGCCCGGCGAAACTGGGGCAGGTCCCAAACCCCCAACCTCGCCGGGGACAGGAGTTCCCGGGTGACTTCAGCCTCGCGGCGGAAAAAGTCCACCGCATTGCCCAGCGCGGCCAGCTTCAGGAGAGACTCCAGGTCGTCCCCGTAGCCGGGGGTCAGGCGCCGGTGCATCCGGGCCAGCAAAGCGGTTGCCGCGGCCTTCCGGGCCGCGAACGGGTCCGGGGTCCCGGTGATCTCCTGGATGGCCAGATGAAAGCGGCTGGCGATGAGGGCCGGAATGGCCCCGGGTTTGGGAAATTCCTGGGCGATAATCTCCCGGGCGGCAGCGGCGGCCCGCCCCCTGAGGCCGGGGTCCTCCGTGGCCAGGTCCACCGTGAGGTCCACCAGGCGCTCCAGGCAGGCCCGGCATTCAGGGCTGATTTTCATGGGACGCATGGTTGAGTTTCAAGTTTTGGGTTTTGGGTCAAACCAAAAAAATCGGCCGGTAATTCCCTTCTTTACTAGGCTACCTGTCAGGCCATACCGGCGCCAACGTTTCTTCCCGGACTCCCGTTCCAGGCCTTTCCCCCTTTGGCCCCAAGGGCGGCCGGTGGCGGAAACAGGCATGGGGCGGCGCCGGTCGCGGCGTGGCCGCGCCAAAGGGGCCACGGCCTTACCCCGCAACCCCTTGAAATTCCTGGCGGCACGAGGGGATTTGAACCCCTGCCCCCTACCGCGTCAATATGATTCCGAGGGCTAACGGT
>JBGPBR010000268.1:0-3581 GCA_041481325.1 Desulfobaccia bacterium | reverse complement strand
TCCACCAATTCCTTGGTTTTCAATTCCACCTGGCGGGTCAGGCTCTTGTTCCAGAACAGGGCGGCGCCGATGAGCCCGCCGATAGCGCCCAGCACCACCAGGAAAAAGAGCCCCACCAGGAACAACTCCTGGTGCATCACTTCCGTGACCTGGCCGGCCACTTCCGCCACCGGCGCCACCACGCACACTCCCCAGAGATTGTGGGCCGGGTTTTCCACTTCGGTGACCCCGGTGATCAACCCTTTGTTGAACCGGATGGGGATATAGGCCGCCAGCTTCGGCATCTGTCCCAGCTTCTGGCGGTGCCAACCCGAGTCGTACTCGGTGACGCCTTCCTGGCCGGCCAGCAGATGTTCGTGCAGTTCCCGCAGCCCCCGGAAGACGATATCGGGGTTCCTGGCAATGCGGACCTGCATGGCTTCGTGGCCCACAAAGTCCTTTTCATAGTGGGCCAGCATGATCAGGTCCTGGTCGATGATCCAGGCGTAGCCTGTCTGGCCGGAGCGCACGTCCCCCGTAACTTTTCCGCAGATAAAGAACGGATCGATGAGAAATTCCAGGACCCCGGCGAACCGGGGGGTCGTCCCCCAGTAAAGGGGGGTTATAAAGCGCATCACCCTACGATCCTTCCAGGGAGCCTCGGGGGAGTCGAAGGTTTTGCCCAGTAGCAGGTGACCGCGGTTCGCCGGCCCCAGGGCCCACGTCAAGTAATTTGCCGGCAGGGTCAGGCTGCTGGCCGGTACAGGGGCGGTGGAGGTGCTGAAAACCTGCACCCCGGTGCCGGCGGCATCGTAGCGGGTGATCCTTAAGAGGCCGAACCGCTGGTGACGGGAAAACCTTTCGGCCAGTGAATCGTCGATCACCCGTTCATCAGGCGGGGTAGTCTGAAATAAGCCCGCATATCCCAGGAGGGCGTTCTCCAGGAAGTCGAAGTAGGATTCCACGTTGTCCGCGATCTTCCGGGCCAGCATCAACTGCTGCTGGTTGAACTGGTTCTTGAGGATGGTCTCGACCTTCTGGTTGAGTTTTTGCCAGAAAGAATAGAAGAGGCTGGAGAAGATCAGGGCGCCGGCCATGATGATCAGGATGGTAAGCGGCAGCGAAATGGCTCCCCGGGACCGATTGGACTTCATGGCAAGCGAACCCCTCCAATCTTGAAATTTATCATCTTTTCCGGGGCTTGGCAAGCTAAAGGCGGGGGCGGAGGATTAGGGGCAGGGCCCTCGGATGGATGAACGGAGCAGCTCAGTTTTTCTCAATCTTTTCTTTCTTAGAGGCTTCCCAAATGGCGTCCATCTCTTCCAGGGTGGCGGTCTCCGGGGTTTTGCCCTCCTTGGCCAGGGTGCGCTCCACCACGTGGAAACGCTTGATGAACTTGTAGATAGTGCGGCGCAAGGCCCCCTCGGAGTCGATGTTCAGGAAGCGGGCCACATTCACCAGGGCGAAGAGGATATCCCCCAGTTCCTCTTCCCAGGCCGGGTTGGCCTCAGTTGCCAGGGCGGTGCGAAACTCCTGCCACTCTTCCTCCACCTTGGCCAGGGCCCCGTGCACGTGGGGCCAGTCAAACCCCAGGCGGGCCGCGGCCTCCCCCAGGCGCTGGGCTTGGACCAGGGCCGGCAGGGCCGGGGAGACCTGGCCCAGGGAGCCGGCATCCGGCCCCTTCCCTTCCCGGATCTTGGCCTCCTGCCAGAGGCGGCGCAGGTCCTCCTGGGTCTTGGCCTCCGCCTCCCCGAAGACGTGGGGGTGCCGGTGGATCATCTTGGCGGCGATGCCGGCCACCACCTCGCTGAAGGAAAAGCAGCCCCGCTCCTGGTAGAGATCGCTCAGGAACACCAGGTGGAGCAACAGGTCCCCCAACTCCTCCTTGATCTTTTCGGGCTCGCGGCTGTCCAGGGCCTCGATGAGTTCGTAGGCTTCTTCCAGGACATAGGTCTTCAGGGTCTCCGGGGTCTGCTTGGCGTCCCAGGGGCAGCCCCCGGGGGCACGCAGGCGGTGGACGATGCCCAGAAATTCGTGCAACAGTTCGCCGGGGTCCCGGCGGTTACCGGTCATGGATGGGCTCCTTAATGGAGGGGCAGGCGGGCATGATGGACTTGGCACTACATTGAAGTTACACCCAAGGCTCCCAGGGCTCGAACCCCTGGGCCCGTTCCCGGTCACTCCCTTGACGCCACTGCTTGAGGTAGTCGTTGAGACGCTGCTTGAAATCCGGGGGCAGCAGTTCCAGAGACTGGCGGGCGATCCCCACCAGGGTGGGGGCGAGGTGGGATTCCTTCAGCAGGCGGGAGTTCTGGGGCACGAAAACCCCCAGGAACATCAGCCCGAAGCCCAACAACAGGGCGCCCTTGGCCAGGGCGAAGGTCCCGCCCAGGACCCGGTCGAAAAAATCCAGGTAGAGGTGATAGAGCAGGCGCTGCAGATAGTGGGCCAGCAGCCGGGTGAGCCAGTAGACCGTCACCAGCACCACCGCAAAGGCAATCCAGCGGGCGTGCAGCGGGTCCTGGACCCAGCGCTGCAATACGGCCGCCAACTGGAGGTAGGTGTGGGACGCCGCCACCGCGCCGCCCACCAACCCCACCAGCACCGCCAGCTCCTGGAACAGGCCCCGGTAGTAACCCCTCAGGGTGATCAGACCGAGGAGGATCAGGATTCCCAGGTCGAGCAAGTTCATGTGCGCCAAGCCCCTTAGCACACAGGCCTACCAGAAAACGGCCCGACCGTCAACCCCGGAGGCCGGGGAATAACTGCCTGCCCTCCCGCAAGGCTGGCCAGTCCACCTTATCCAGTTTGTGATTGTTACAGATGGCCTCATGGCGGCCGCGGGTGTTGCCGAAGTTGGGGTCGCCGTATTTCCGGCGGATGAGATCTTCCACATATTCACCCAGGGCTCTGATGAATCCGGCCTCATCGCGGCCCGTCCGGGAGGCGGCATATTGCAGGGCCCTTCTCAACCCGGCGGGACCGGCCTGGTTCCCCACGTCGGCCAGCATCACCATGGCCCGGACCGCGATGCGGCCGCCGGGTTTGAATCTTTGGGGGTAGAGGGAGTATCCGTCCTGGAGATGGGTTGCCAATTGGCTCCGGGCCAAATGGTGCTGCACCCGCTGGAATTCCGGCTCCCGGCCCGCCAGCCAGAAGCGCAGGGGCCAGGGGGCTTGCCACAGGACCAGCTCCTTGCCCCGGCCCCGGGTGCGCCCCAGCAGGTCCCGGGCGGTCCCGGGGTCGCCCGCCCCCAAGATTGCGGTAAATTTTGCTTCGTCGGCGTCCCGCATCGCCTGGAGCAACGGCAGGAGGCTGCCCGGCAGCTGGGCCCATTGCAGGATCCCGAAGGAGAGCCCGGCGCCGTCGCGGTTCAGTTGCAGGGCGTCGAAGGCCCCGCCCTCGCCCGCGGCCACCGCGGCCACCACTTCGTCCAGGATGTCCCAGACCCAACCGCCGCGGTACAAGACTTCCTCCAGGTACTCCCGGGTGCAGCGCTGCGGCGGAAAGAGCCGGGCCCAGGTGCGGGGCCCCGCCACCCCGTCCGGTGCCAGGCCCTGGCTCTGTTGAAATCGGCGCACCGCCTCTCGGGTCAGCGGCCC
>JBGPBR010000267.1:0-3583 GCA_041481325.1 Desulfobaccia bacterium | reverse complement strand
GGGTGGCCGCGGGAGGCAACATCAACCCGGAAGGGGTCTCCATGTTCGAGCCCATCGGCGGCTCGGCCCCCAAATATACCGGCCTGGGAGTGGTGAACCCCATCGCGGCCATCGCCGCGGCCCAGATGATGCTGGAGCAACTGGGCGCCAATAAAGCCGCGGCTGCGGTGGAAGGCGCCATTAAAAAAGCCGCGGCCCACGACCTGAAGAGCATGGCCGCGGGCAAGATGGGCCTGAGCACCAGCCAGGTGGGCGACCTCATCGCCAAGTATGCGGTGGAACTGATATAATAAGTGAGCAGTAAGCAATTAACAGACCTAGGGCGGCCCATGGCCGCCATAAACCGGCGGGCACGGCACGCCCTAGGTTTGCCGATAGCTGAATGGTAACTGCTGAAAGCTGGTAATCGATTTAATTCCTAGGAGTTTGAAAAGCATGGGCGGTACCTATAGAGTCGCAGTCGTAGGAGCCACCGGGGCCGTGGGGCGGCAGATGGTGGCTTGTCTGGAAGAACGCCGGTTTCCGGTGGCCCAGTTGGTACCCCTGGCCTCAGAGCGGTCCCTGGGCAGCAAAGTCACTTTCCTGGGCAAAGAGATCACGGTGGAGGTGTTGGGCAAGGATTCCTTTGATGGGGTGGAAATCGCCCTGTTTTCCGCCGGCGGCTCCATCAGCCAGGAATACGGCCCCATCGCCGCCGCGGCCGGGGCCGTGGTGGTGGACAACTCCAGCGCCTGGCGCATGGACCCGGACGTCCCCCTGGTGGTGCCGGAAGTCAATCCCCGGGACATTGCCCTCTACACCAATAAAGGCATCATTGCCAACCCCAACTGCTCCACCATCCAGCTGGTGGTGGCCTTGAAGCCGCTGCACGACGCGGCCCGCCTCAAACGGGTGGTGGTCTCCACTTACCAGGCGGTGTCCGGCACCGGCCAGAAGGCGGTGGACGAACTGGCGACCCAGGTTCGGGCCTTGCTCTCCTGCCAGGCTACGGAGAACAAAGTCTACCCCCACCGCATCGCCTTCAACGTGCTGCCCCACATCGACGCCTTCCTGGAGAACGGCTACACCAAGGAAGAGATGAAGATGGTCAACGAGACCATAAAGATCATGGGGGACGACTCCATCCGGGTGACGGCCACCACGGTGCGGGTGCCGGTGTTTTACGGGCATTCCGAGGCGGTGAACATCGAAACCGAGCGCAAGCTCACCCCGGAAGAGGCCCGGAAGATCCTGGAGGCGGCTCCCGGGATCAAGGTGGTGGACGACCCGGCTAAATTCCAGTATCCCATGCCCCTGGACGCCGCCGGCCAGGACCTCACCCTGGTGGGGCGCATCCGGGAGGATTTCAGCATCGCCAACGGCCTCAATTTTTGGGTGGTGGCCGACAACCTGCGCAAAGGCGCGGCCACCAACGCGGTGCAGATCGCGGAGATTTTGATCCGGGATTATTTGAGGAAGTAGCGGTCAGCGGTCAGCTGTAAGCTAAAGCTGCAAGGCAAAAAGCTGACCGCTGCAAGCTGCCTGCTCCGAAGGAGCAGCCCATGCGGGTTATCGCCGGCGCCTTCAAGGGGCGGCGCCTGGCGCCGGTCAAGGGCCGCATCCGCCCCACCGCCGCCAAGGTCCGGGAGGCCGTCTTCAACATCCTGGGGGACGCGGTTGCCGGCGTCCGGGTGCTGGACCTGTTCGCCGGCACCGGTGCCTTAGGGATCGAGGCTTTGAGCCGGGGGGCTGAAGCCGCGGTGTTCGTGGAGGACCATCCCGAAGCCTTGAAGGTCCTGCGCCGGAACCTGGAGAATCTGGGTCTGGCGGCCCACGCCGGGGTGCTCCCCATGCCGGTCAACACCGCGCTTCGAAAACTGGCGGCCCGGGGGGAGCGCTTCGCCCTGGCGTTTCTGGACCCTCCGTATGGCGGGGGCCTGGCCGCCGGCGCTCTCGAAGCCCTGGCCGCCGCGGGGGTGCTTGCCCCCCGGGCCTGGGTGGTGGCGGAGCACAGTTGTCGGGAGTCTCTGCCCGAGTCCGCCGGCGAGCTCACCCGGCGGGAGTCGCGGCGCTACGGCGATACCCAAGTGGCCTTTTATTTGACCGATACCACCGAGAAACAGGAGCAGACCTGACCCATGCCCGATATCGCGGTGTACCCCGGCTCCTTCGACCCCATCACCAACGGTCACGTGGACCTAATCCAGCGGGCCCTGAAGATCTTCGACCGCATCATCGTGGCGGTGGCCACCAATGCCTTCAAACAGTCGCTGTTCACCATTGAAGAGCGCACGGAGATGTGCCGGGAATCCCTGGCGGGCTTTCCCCAGGTCAGCGTCGACACCTTCGACGGCTTGCTGGTGAAATACGCCAGGAAGCAAAATGCCCGGGCCGTCCTCCGGGGCCTGCGGGCGGTCACCGATTTCGAGTACGAGTTCCAACTGGCCATGATGAACCGGCGCCTGGAGCCGGAAATCGAAACCGTGTTTCTGATGACCGGCTTGAGGTGGGTCTTCCTGTCCTCCAGCATCCTGAAAGAAGCGGCGGTCCACGGCGGCGACATCGCGGGCATGGTGCCGGAAATCGTGGTCCGTAAGCTCAAAGAAAAGTTCGGATTGAGTTGAGATGAAAAGACTGCGCATCGCCGTCGTTGACGGCCAGGGAGGCGGTATCGGCGCCGCTCTCATCAAACGCCTGAAAGAGGTTTACGGCGAAGACCATGAAGTCATCGCCCTGGGGACCAACGCGGTGGCCACCGCCCAGATGATGAAGGCCCGGGCCAACCGCGGCGCCAGCGGGGAAAACGCCATCTGCCGCACCGTAGCCGGGGTGGACGTGATCCTGGGGGCTCTCTCCATCGTGCTGGCCAATTCCATGATGGGGGAGCTTACCCCGAAGATGGCCGAGGCCATCGCCTCGAGCCCGGCCCCCAAAATTCTACTGCCTCTGACCCAGGAAAGGGTGGAGATCGTGGGGCTCGCCCCCGAGCCTCTGCCCCACCTGGTGGAAAAGATCGTCAGTCACAAGCTAAGGGAGATTATGACCGATGTGTGAAGCTGCCGCCTACATCCTGAAAAACGGCCGGGAGGAACTGGTCCTCCAGGACGTGGACGTCATCGAACCGGACGGGGACAACCTGAGGCTGGTCAACATCTTCGGGGAGCAGAAAGTCCTGAAAGCCGACATCCTCAGCCTCAACCTGGTGAACCACAAGGTCATCCTGGTGGAGAAGGGCTAGTTTCGAGGTTCCCGGTTTTCGGATAGGGCATAAAAATTCACCCCAGAGGCACAGAGAGCCCAGAGATTGAATAATGATGGTGCCTTAGGCGCAATCAGTGTTCTGCTTTTTCTCCGGGTCCTCCGTGTCTCTGTGGTGACCTATTGTTTGCCCTTTTACCGAGTTGCACTCAAAAAGTGGCACAGGCTAAACGTTCATGAGCCGGAAATG
Source organism: Desulfobaccia bacterium (assembly GCA_041481325.1). Taxonomy (GTDB): domain Bacteria; phylum Desulfobacterota; class Desulfobaccia; order Desulfobaccales; family 0-14-0-80-60-11; genus DASWLF01. The sequence goes on along the minus strand of JBGPBR010000267.1, from coordinate 156 downwards.
TCTCACCCCCGAGGATGAAAAATCCCCCCTACCCCCCTTTATTAAAGGGGGGTTTTAAAAGTCCCCCTTTCAAAAAGGGGGATTTAGGGGGATTTGGTTTTTCACGGTAAAGCCTGCGGCTATCCCAAATACCCTTTTCCTGGCAAAATCGGTATC
>JBGPBR010000266.1:0-3605 GCA_041481325.1 Desulfobaccia bacterium | reverse complement strand
TGGTGGGCCATGAACTGGCGCACCACGCCCAGGGCCACCTGATCCGGGGCGCGGTCCACCGGGAGTTGGGAAAGTTCTTGGGGGAGACGGTAACCGCGTTCAGCACCTTTTCCCTGAACCGCCTCCTGGATTGGAAGCGCGCCGGGGTGGACCCCGGGGTGCGACGGGTGGTCCAGGACGCAGTGGAGAGCGTCTTTTCCCGGCAGGACGAGCTGGAAGCCGACGCCTACGGGGCGTGGTACGCCTTCCAGGCGGGCTATGACCTGGATAAGGGCGCGGCGGTGTGGGAACGGGTGGCCGGGGTGGATGAAAAAGACCCGTTTATGACCACCTACTTCCTCGATTCCCACCCCGCGTCCCTGGAACGCCTGGTGCGCCTGAAAATGATCGCCCGGTATTTTAAGGCGGGGCGGGCCGCCGAGGTTTTCCTCCAGACCGCGGAGCTGGACCGCCGGCCGCCCCCTTGAAAGACAGTTTTTGGTTTTTGGTTTTTGGTTTCTGGTAATTCCTCTTCAACTCGCGGGTTGTTAATTAATTCCCCTGGTTTTGCCCTAATGATAAACAAAAGAGGCGGGCATAGAGGCCCGCCCTGCTTTAACCTGCTCACCCTCCCTCGCAACCAAAAACCAAAAACCAAAAACTAAAAACCTCTTTAGACCGGCAGGGACACCAGCACCCGGGCGCCCCCCGGGGTGCGGTCCACCTGGATATCGGCGCCGTAAGGGGCGAGCAGCCGCTGGACCATGAAGAGCCCCAGGCCGGTGTGGCCCTGCTTGGCGGTAACAAAGGGCTGGAAGAGCAAAGGCCGGACTTCGTCAGGGATGCCGGGGCCGGTGTCGCCCACCGCCAGGATTAGTCGGCCGTCCTTCAGGGCCGTAGTCACCGTCAAGACCCGGGGTTCGGCCGCCGCCATGGCCTCCAGGGCATTGTCCAGGAGGTTGCGCAAGCTCTGGCTGAAATCGAGATAATACCCGGCTATCAGCGGCAGGCCGGGTTGGAGCTGGATGTCCTTGCGGACCCGGTGTTGGAAAAAAGGGTCGGCCTGATACAGGTCCAGCTGGTCGCCTATCACCTGGTTCAGGTTGAGGGGCGTCTTATCCTGGGCCTCCTCGTGGACGCCCTGGAGAATGAGCCCGCGGGCCAGGGCCTGGAGTTTCCCGAGTTCGGTGCGGAACTGGCGCAGCTTCTCCCGGCGATATTTATGCAGGGAGACCATCCCGGCGGCCGCGATGGGGGGGCAGACGGACAGGAGTTCCTCTTCCTCCAGGCTCTTTTGATCCAGGAGTTCCAGCTGGAAGGAGAGGACCTGGAGGGGAGAGTTCATCCGGTGGGCCAGGCCGACCACCAGGCGGCCGGCGCCGGAATGGCGGTAATACCGGATCAGCTCCTTCAGGGAAAGCTTCAGGGAATTGGCCGGGGATAAGCGGCCGGTCCCGGGCCGTCGCCGGGACCCGGCTTCGGGTCGCGGGAGTTGTGGATCAGCTTCATCAAAGAGCGGGAAATAGGAGCGATCCGTCACTTCTCCCTCTGGGCGGCAAGTTTGCGGAGGATAATAGCCCCCTGCAACATGAGTCGGTAGGTTTCGGAAATACTTAAATGGCAAATGCGGCCGCCCGATGGGACCTGGACCGCCGGGGGCGGCGGTCCTGCATTTCTCCCTCGTTCCTAAGCGCAGCTTGGAAAAAGGTGGGCCCCCCGCCTTACCTAAACTTTTCGTGGTTTTGGAGTGAGCCAACGGCTCAGGCCCGACGGTTCGAAAAATTCCTGGGCGGGTCGTAGTAATAGTGGCATCGGCGTCTCGCCGGGGCGTTAGGGGCGGGTTCTAATCCCGCCTCGAAACTCAAACCAGACCCTCAATATATTTCACCGCCAAGGTCTCAAAATTGTCTGAAATGCCGGGGTTAGATGATGAAAGAATTACAAGGGGGTTTCAACGGGGTCGACGGCTAAAGGCAGGGTGATGCGGCAGGTGGTGCCGCGGTTTACTTCGCTTTGGATCTCAATGGTGCCCTGGTGCTGTTCGATGAGGCCCTGGCAGATGGCCAGGCCCAGGCCGGTGCCTCCTTCCTTGGTAGAAAAAAACGGGGTGAACAGGGATTTCATATGCTCCGGGGCAATCCCCTGGCCGGTGTCGCTGATGGCGAGGTTCACCCGGTCCTGGCGCACCTCCAGGTCCGCGGTCAGTGTGCCGCCTGCGGGCATGGCTTCCTGGGCGTTTTTGAAAAGATTGAAGAGAACCTGGCGGATTTGTCCCGGGTCAAAGTGAAACCGCGGCACGGCCTTGGGGGCATGGAGCTGGAACCCGATGCCCCGTTCCTTGAAACCTGGTTCCATAAGCTCCGCCACCTCCCGGATTAAAGCCGGCAAATCGGCGGAGACCTTGCGGGGCGGGGTGGCCCGGGTGAAGGCGCCCAGGTCCCCCAGAAATTTTTCCAGGCGCTGCACCTCTTCCCGGATGAGCCTGAGCTTGCGCCGGGCGGCTTCAGGCAACTCTTGCAGACGCTCCAGTTGTCCGGCAAAGCCGCCGATGGTCACCAGGGGATTTTTGATTTCGTGGCTGATGTGGGCCACCATTCGCCCCAGGGTGGCCAGCCGTTCGCTGCGGAGAAGGTCTTGCTCCAGGCGTTTGCGTTCCCGGAGATCCCGGAAAAAGCCGACGATGCCGACCTCCCGGCCGCCTTCGTAAAGGATGCGGGCCGAGAGCCAGATGGGCACCGGGGTGCCGTCCCGGTGGCGCACCACGGTTTCATAGTCCTCCAGCACGCCGGGGCCGGTAAATTCCGGGGAGTAGATCTTCAGTTTGATATCATGGGCGACCCCGGGCGGATAGAGCTCTGCGACCTCGAGCTTGCCGACGACCTCCTCGGGGGAGTAGCCCAGGATTCTGGCGGCTCCCTGGTTGAACACCAGGATTTGCCCCAGCATGTCGTTGACTACGATGCCGTCCGTGGAGGCCTGGATCAGGCTGCGCTCCAGTTCGTCCAGGTGCCGGATTTGGGATTCCAGGTCAAACCGGTGGGTGACGTCCCTGAAAGTGCAGACCGTCCAGGTGCCGAACTCGTCATCCCCGGGGCGGTAATAAGTGACTTCGTAGAAAAATTTCTTCCCGTGCCATTCCCGGGTCAGGGTGGCGTGGACCGGATAAAAAGGGGAAAGCTCCGAGGGGCAGAAGCCGATCTGCTCCAACTGGGAGGTAGTGAACGGGGTTCCTAAAGAGGAACAGGGTTTCCCGGAAATATTCTTCCACTCCAGGCCGAAATGCTCCAAAAAAGCGAGGTTGGCATAGGTGGCGGCCTGTCCCTGGTCCAGGACCAGGGCATAGGTGTCGGTGAGGCTGTCCAGGAGTCGGGCGAAGAGGCCGGCCGGGGGCTTGCGCATATTTATCCTGAAAAAAACCGGAGTGTAACTGTTTCTTTCTTATTATAGCGATTGCCCAAAGGTTTTTCCATTATGGCGCCTGGTCCAAGGACCTAAATCCCCCCTAGTGTCGTGTTACAAGAATACATTTACAAAGTCTTTGTAGTTTTTCGAATATGGAATCGGCGGTGGCGGTCCACCGAAAAGGTCTGCATTTAGCATTATAATGGGCCACAAAGTTTTCAATC
>JBGPBR010000265.1:0-3627 GCA_041481325.1 Desulfobaccia bacterium | reverse complement strand
GTTGGGGGAGGGGGCTAAGGGCTTTTTCGTAAGTGGCCCTTACCCCCTCCCCCAAGCCCCCTCCCCCAATCCCTTAAATTTTAGGGCCTTCCACGGACCTTCTACGGGTTGGGAGGGGGGCTTGGGGGGAGGGCAGGGAGCCTCGCTCCCTGGCCCTCCCCCCAAAAATTCACTTCCCGCCTGCGGGCTGGACTTCGGCAGCCGGTTTGTGAAGTTGGTTTACGCCCGGTCCCGGGGCGGTTTCGGGCGGCGCAAGCTGGACAGTCTCGTTTTTTACCGCGATTTTCTCATCCGGGCCAATGGTAGCCTGGCCGTGGCTTGGGAGCGCTTGCGGTTGCCGGCCCCCGCGGCCCTGGTGGTTACGGGTTACGGCAAGAATCTCTTACAAGAGCATTTCCCCGCCATCACCGAGATCCGGGCCCATTTCCTGGGGGCCCGGTTCCAGACCGGCCTGGACCATTTCGTCCTGCTGGAAATGGGCGGCCAGGACACCAAGGTGCTTTACGTCAAGGACGGCCGGGTCTTCGATTTCCTCACCAACGACCGCTGCGCCGCGGGCACCGGCCGCTACCTGGAGAACATGGCCCGGTTTCTGAAGATGCCGTTGGCGCAGTTTGCCCGGGCCTGGGAAGCCCCGGTGGAGATATCCCAGACCTGTGCCATCTTTGGCGAAAGCGAGCTGGTGGGGCATCTGCTGGGCGGGGTGGCGCCGGCCCGCCTCGCCGCGGGGGTCAACGCCTCGGTGGCCCGGCGGGCCGCTGCCATGGTGCGCCGCTACCATTGCCCCACCCTGGTGTTCGCCGGCGGGCTGGCGCGCAATCAAGCCGTCACCCGGCTTCTCCGGGAATATGGCGCCTTCCGGGTGGTAGTCCCGGCCCACCCCCAATTCACCGGCGCTCTCGGATGCTGCCTGGAGGCGCAGCGGCAATGGGCCGGGAAGGCGCCATGACCCCCCTGCCGGCCGCGGACCGCCTGGTCCCGGCCCTGGCGAAGCTGATGGGCCCGGACGCTTTCAGCCGTCTGCCCGCCGGGGAAGTCTCCCCGGAGCAGTTGCCCTCCTCCCGGGCGGTGTACCGCTTCAGTTTTCCCCGGGGAAAGTTTCCGGTGGTGGGCAAATTCTTTTCAGCCTACCCCGCCGCCACCCCCCTGGACCGGGGCCTGCTTCAGGAATACCTGAATTATCAATGTCTGTCAGCCTGGGGGATCGACCACGGGGCCGTGCCGCGCCTCATCGGACGCCGGCCGGAAGTCGGCCTGGGTCTGCTGCTGGAGGCCGTCCCCGGGCCGGACCTGGACGCCCTGCTGGCCCGGGCCTGCGCCGGCGACCCCGGCCCCCTGCACCAGGCCCTGGCCAGGCTGGCGCAACTGCTGGCCTTTTTCCACTCCCGGCCCCGCTCCGGGGGCCCCGTAGCGCCGGAGCCGTCCCGGGCTTACCTGGAGAAGCTCGTGGGACAGTTGGCCGGCGCCGGCCGGTTGTCGTCCGAAGCTGAACGGAGCCTGGCCGCGGAGGCGGACCACTGGCCGGCCCTTTTCCCCCGCTTCCCCGACCGCCGGGTGCTGGTGCACGGGGACGCCACCCCCACCAACTTTCTCTTTCCCGACGGCCGGGCGGTGGCCCTGGACCTGGAGCGTCTGCGGGTGGCCGACCGCCTCTGGGACCTCTCCTGGGTGGCGGGGGAGTTGAAGCACGCCTGGGGCTGGCGCACCGGCAATTTCAACCCCGCGGAGGGAGCCATCCGGCGCTTTTTCCAGGCCTACCTGGAGGCCTTGGCCCCGGACCCGGAAATGTCCCGCCGCCTCCATCACCTCAACCCGTTTTACATGGCCCTGGCGGAGCTGCGGATCGCCCGGAACGACTATCTTTCCGAAGAATACCGCGCCGAGCTGGTGGCCGAAGCCCGGCGCTGCCTGGCCTGGGGCCGCAGGCTGTGAGTGATGGCAATGAATTTGGGGGAGGGGGCCAGGGACAAGAGCCCCTGCCCCCTCCCCCAACCCCAAAATAGGCTTGGCTTCGCCAATGGCTGAAAGTAATGCGGCCTACCCGTTCCTTTGCTGATAGCTGAAAGCTGACCGCTTTTTATGGTAAAAAGAAAGATCGATTCCAGGGCTCAAATTGTAATCAAAGGAACATATTATGAAGACCATTCTCATTATCGCCGGCTCCGACCCCGGGGCGGGCGCCGGGCTGCAGCAGGATTTGAAGACCGCCACCTTGCTGGGGGTCTACGGCCTGACCGTGGCCACCGCCCTCACCGTCCAGAACAGCCTGGGAGTGCAGGCGGTGCACCCGGTGGCTCCCGAGGTGGTGGCGGCCCAACTGGACGCGGTGCTAAGCGATTTCCCGGTGGACGCGGTGAAGGTGGGTATGCTGGCCACCGCCGAGATCGGGCGGGTGGTGGCCGAAAAATTGCGGCGCCTGGATGCCGCCGTCCCCCTGGTCCTGGACCCGGTCCTGGCCGCGGGCACGGGCTCGCCCCTCCTGAATGACGCGGGCCTTGCGGTCCTTAAGGAAGAGCTGTTTCCCCTGACCCACCTCCTCACCCCCAACGCCCCGGAGGCGGCCCGCCTGACGGGCCTTGCCGTCCACACCCCGGACGACCTGGCCCGGGCCGCGGCCCGGTTGCAGGCGTTAGGCCCCCGGTGGGTCCTGGCCAAGGGCGGCCACCTGGAGGGGGAGCCGGTGGATGTCCTCACCGACGGCCACCACACCTACCGCCTGCCCGGGGTCCGGCTGCCCGCCCCCCACCACCACGGCTCCGGCTGTCTCCTCGCCACCGCCTGCGCCGCGGGCCTGGCCCGGGGGCTGGCCCTGCCGGAAGCGGTGAACCAGGCCCGGGGCCTGGTGTCCCAGTCCCTGAAATACGGCCTGCCCCTGGGCCGGGGTCCGGGGCCGGTCAACCCTTACGCCCCCTTCGCCCGGGAGCTGGCCCGCTACGAAGTCTTACAGGCCCTAACGGCCGCCGCGGCCCGCCTCCAGGAGGAAGACTTGAGCCCCCTGGTCCCGGAAGTGATGAGCAACCTGGCCTACGCCGTCCCCTGCCCGGAGGGCCCCCGGGACGTGGCCGCCTTCCCCGGGCGCCTGGTCAAGACCCCCGGCGGCCTGGTCATCCCGGCGCCGCCGGCCTTCGGCGGCTCCCGCCATCTCGCCGCCGTCATCCTCACCGTTATGGCCGTCCATCCGGACCTCCGGAGCGCCATGAATGTCAGGTACGTCGAGGGAATTGCCGAACTCGCGCCCCTGCTTCACCTGAAGACCGCGTCCTTCGACCGGTCCCAGGAGCCCTCCGAGGTCAAGGCCCGGGAGGGCGGCACCCTGGCCTGGGGGGTGGCGGCCGCGCTCCAAGCCGCCAGGACGCCCCCCGACCTCATTTACGATACGGGCGACTGGGGCAAGGAACCCATGATACGAATCCTGGGACCGGACCCCATGGCCGTGGCCGAAAAAGCCCTGGCCCTGAAAAACGCCTTGCAGGCGGCGGGAAAAATCTAGGAGGAAGTGGCAAGGGGGAGGGGGCTAAGGGCTTTTTTTATAAGTGCCCTTACCCCCTCCCCCTCAACCCCCTCCCCCAATCCCTTAAGTTAGGCGTTGAGGCAGGGCTACCGGCCCCGCCTCAACCCGTCCCTTCT
>JBGPBR010000264.1:0-3635 GCA_041481325.1 Desulfobaccia bacterium | reverse complement strand
CTGCCAGGGCTTAAATAACCAACTTAAGGGATTGGGGGTAGGGGTTTCATCCAGAAAAATATTCCAACTCCGGCGCCGCCGGAAGTTCTCCCAGTTGGTGCAAATAATGAAAAAACGCCCGGAGGCCGTCTTCGTGTTCCGGTCCCAAAGAATAATCCAGTTGCCGGAAATAGGCCAGGATTTCCGGGGGCGACAGGTTGAAGGAGCCCGCGGCCAGGCGGCTCAATTCTGGAAGAGCCGCCAGGCCCCAGTCCCGGGAGCGGAGCAGCAGCCGGTGCAGGGCCGAGGTCGCTTCCGGGTCGGCGGCCGCAAAGCTCCGGCGCACCGCCCAGACCCCGAAGACGAAGGGCAGACCCGTAAGTTCCTGCCAGGCGGTGCCCAGGTCCAGCTCATAGGGCATGACCCGGGCCTTCTTCAGGCGCAGGGCTTCGTCGCCGATGGCCAGGACGGCGCTGACCCCCCGGCCCGGCCCGGCCCCCAGGGCCTGCCGCCGGTACACCGGGGCGACCCCGAAGCGGTGGGCCATCAGGACTTTGAGGAGGGCGGCGCCGCTGGCCGACGCCGGGCTCACCTGCACGGTTCGGCCATGAAGAGAGGCAAAGGGGACCCGGCTGAAGAGCAGGACGCTCCCCACCGCCCCCCGGGAGCTGATGGAAATCCGGGGCAGCAGCAGGTAATCCCGGGGCGAGCGGCCGTATTCCATGGCGGAAATGGAGCCCAGGTCCACCTCCCCCCGGCGCATCAGGGCGTTCAGTTCGGAGGGCGTGCCCCGCACCAGGCGGAAGCCGTTTTCGTTGAACACCTGCTCCAAGGCAAAATAAATGGGCAGCACGTTGAGGTAGCGAATCCGGCCGAGGCGGGCCTTGGGGCTCATGGCAGTCTCCTAAATACGGTTTTTCGTTTTTCGTTTTTCGTTTTTTTCGTAAGAGCCTCAGGGGGCAGGTTTTCGGGTTCCATGCCTCTTGAGGGCCGTGAAAAACCAAATCCCCCTAAATCACCCTTTCTCACAGGGGGACTTATACCCCCCCTTTCTAAAGGGGGTAGGGGGGATTTTTCATCCCCAGGTTAAGAGTTAACTTTTGGTTCACGAACGTTTGTCTTTGACCAGAAACCAAAAACTAAAAACCAAAAACTGCATTTAATGCAGCCAGCGCACTTTGCCCCGGGCGCCCTCCGCAAAGAGATCTTCCCATAATTCCCCGGTGCCGCCCAAGGATACGAACAGCAAGGCCGCCTTCTTGCCGGTCTCCAGGCTGCCGAAGTCCGCCTCCCGCCCCAGGGCCCGGGCCCCGTTCAGGGTCGCCAGGCGCAGCCACAGGTCCCCGGGGTAAGCGGGAAAATTGCGGTGCAGCCAGCGCATCTCTGCGAAGAGGTTCAGGTCCCAGTTGCCCGCCAGGGAATCGCTCCCCAGGGCCAGGGGCACTCCCGCCCGGATGAGCCTGGCCACCGGCGGCGTCCCGGCCCCGGTAAAGCGGTTGGCCCGGGGACACAGCACCAGCCAGGTGCCGGTCTTGGCCAGCCGGGCGGCTTCGGCGACGTCCAGCCTGGTGCCGTGCACCGCCAGGGTGCGCGGGCCCAGGAAGCCCAGGCTTTCCAGGTAAGCCCCGGGACCGACCCCCGGCGGTTGATAGCCTTCCACCCACCGACCCCGGCTCTTGAGCAGCCGTTCGAAAAACCTGTTCCCCCCGGCCAGGAAATCGATTTCGTTCCTGGACTCCGCCAGGTGCACCATCTGGGGGCGCGACCCCCGGCGGTTCCAATGGGCCACGGCCCGGAACAGGGCCGGGGACACGGAATAGGGGGCGTGGGCCGCGGCGGAAACCCACGGCGAGGCTTCCACCTCCGGGTCGGCGAACCACGGAAACTCTGCCGGCAATTCAAAGGGCTCCAGCAGGTTAAACCCCAGGCACTCGTAAAACAGGTGGTAGGCTAGATTGGCCCTGGCCAGAAAAGGCCAGGAGGCTCCGGTGTTGCTGACCTCCCCCACCAGGGCGGCGCCGCCCCGGCGCAATTCGCCCAGGCCCCGGACGATGCCGGCGGCCACTTCGCCGGCGGTCAGGTCGCCGGCGGCCGCCAGGGTGGCCTGCAACCATTTCTCCCAGACGGGCTGGGGCGGGATAAGACCGGCCAGGGCCGAGAATTCCAGGTGCACGTGGCAGTTCACCAGCCCGGGCAGGATGGCGCCGGAGCCGTGGTCGCACACCAGGTCCCGGAAACCGGCCAAAACCTTCCGGGCCGGGCCCACGGCGCGGATGCGGTCGCCCTCCACCACCACCGCCCCGTCCCGGATGGGATGGCGGTTCACCGGCAAGACCCATTTGCTCACATGTGCGATCATGGTTCAGTGAGCAGTGAACCGTGAGCAGTAAGCAGTGAGCCGTGAGCCGTAACCCTCGACTGGGCTGAATGCACCTTTCTCCACCTTTTCGCCTCTTACCCTTTCGCCTTTTCGCCCCTAATCATTGCCGCACCCAGGTGCGCCAGTCGGGACCGATATCCCCCCGCCGGCGGTAGCGCTCCATGAGCCGGGGGCAGGGGCAATCCCTGCCGGCGCCCTCCAGGGCCGGCAGGAGGCGCAACATCAACTCCGGGAAGGCGGCTTCCACCGCGGCCACCCGGGCCACTTCCGCCGGGGTGGCCAGGCCCTCGAACAGCACCCCGGGCTGGTAGGGCCGGTCCATGAGCCCTTCGGCGTAGTTCACCACGTAGATCAAGGCCGCGTAGCACAACTCCAGTTCCCGGGCCAGAAAGACCTCCGGCACCAGGGTCTGGCCCACCAGATCGCCTCCCAGGAGGCGGAACTTGCGAACCTCCGCGGCGGTCTCGAGACGCGGCCCGGTGGTGGCCACATAGACCCCCTGCCGGTGCAGCCGGAAGGAACCCTCCTTTAGGGCCTCCAGCATGGCGCCCCGCAATTCCGGGCAGAACAGGGGGTTGTGCCGGATAAAGCCCCAGCCCGCGCCGGGGTAAAAGGTGGGGGGGCCGCCCCGGCCTTCGTCCAGGACGTCATGGGGCGCCACCAGGTCTCCCGGGGCCATCTCCTCCCTGAGCGAGCCCGGGGCCACCCAGGCCAGAATTTTTTCCACCCCCAAGTCCTTCAGGGCGTAAAGGTTGGCCCGGTGGTTGATAAACGGGGCCGAGATGTCGTAGCCCGCCTCCCCGTGGCGGGAGAGCAGGGCGAAGGTCAGGCCCGCGTGGCGGAAAAAGTGGATGGGGCGGCTCTCCCCGTAGGGCGTGGGGCGGATTTCCCCGCCCAACCGTTCCGCCCCCGCGCCCTCCAGGGCCTGATGCGCCCCCACCCGGGCGATGATGGCGATTTCTGGCATAAAGGACTCGCTTCTTTGGGGGAGGGGGCTAAGGATTTTTCGTAAGGGACTTACCCCCTCCCCTGAAAACTCATCTCAAGTTGTATCTATGATCCCTTACCTGCGGCTCGCAGCCGACCTGCCGGATGAGAGTTTCGATTTCGTCCCGGCTCAGGCGGAAGCCCACGCCGGTGGCGGCCACCACGTTTTCCTCCAGCATGGTGGAGCCGAAGTCGTCGGCCCCGAAGGCGAGCGCCACCTGGGCCACCTTGGGCCCCTGGGTCACCCAGGAGACCTGGATATGGGGCACGTTGTCCAGCACCAGGCGGG
>JBGPBR010000263.1:0-3643 GCA_041481325.1 Desulfobaccia bacterium | reverse complement strand
GTGGTGAACGTGGAAGACGAAAGGTTTTTTCGGGAAAAGTATCTGCCGCTGCTATATATCCTGGCCGATTACGTGGGGATCGCGGTTGATAACGTCCGTAATATGCAGCGGCTCCAGGCCCGGGCCTACATCGACGAAGTAACCGGCTTCTACAACACCCGCTACCTGATCAGCAAGCTGGACCACCTCCTGCCCCAGATCTTCCAGCGGGGCGGCAATTTTTCCGTGGTCTTCCTGGACCTGGACAATTTCAAGGCGGTGGTGGACGCCCACGGCCACCTCCAGGGCAGCCGGACCCTGGCGGAGGTGGCCCGGGTGATCGACGGGGTCTTGGGGCCCGACGACAGCCTGGTGCGCTACGGCGGCGACGAATTCGTCATCATCCTGCCCCACCACACCCAGGAGCAGGCCCTGGAATTGGCCCGGCGCCTGCGCCGGAGCCTCAACCAGGCCCACTTTCTCCGAAGTGAGGGCCTGGACATCAGCCTCACCGCCAGCTACGGGATCGCCACCCTGCCCGACGACGCCACCGACCGGGAGCAGCTGCTGCTGATTGCGGACCGGGCCATGTTTTACAGCAAGGGCCGGGGCAAGGACCGCATCATGGTGGGCCGGGACCTGAAACCCGCGGACCAGGGGTGAATCAGCGGTCAGCGGCTGACCTTCTTGGCCGGCTCCCGGTCCAGGGATTCCACCAGGTCTTGCAGGGTGAGGGACTGCCATTGAGGGGGTAAGGGGGCCGCCAGCAGCTCCTGGAAGAGGCTTGCCAGGCGGGGTTCCCCTTCCAGGGCCTGCTTCAGGGACTCGTCCCGGGCCCGGCGGAGGCAGCTCAGGATTTCCTTCACCGTTATCCGGTCCGGGGGCCGCGAGGGGTGAAACCGGGGCGAAGCAATACCCTGGGAGGGCGCCACTTCCACAATGAGGTTGCAGTCTTTAAGCAGCTGGGCCACCCGCTCCGCCAGGTCGTGGCCCGGCGGGAGGATCCGGGCCAGTTCCTCCAGGGTAAGGGGCGGCTGCTGCTGGAGGAATCGGGCGCTAATCCCCACCATGGCCGCCAGACCCAAAAATTCGTCCACCGGGTCCGGGGGGGCCGGGGGCCTGCTAAATTGCCGGGTGAGGCGGTCCAGGTGCTGGTGGGCGAAGGCCACCTCGGTGCCGAAGAGCAGGATGAGCCAGCACCAGAACATCCAGACGCAGAGAAAGAGTAGATTGTAGAGGGCCCCGTAAATGGCGTTATAATAAGTGGCCGCGCCCTGGATCATGATAAAGATCCACTGAGCCCCCTGCCAGATACTGCCTCCCACCACCCCGCCGATGACCGCCGAGACGAAGCTCACATGGGCGTTGGGCATCACCAGGTAGATGAAGATGAAGGCCAGGCAGATAAGCCCCAGAGACACCAGGGAGCGGGTGGCGGTGAAGATGTACTCCGGCATGATGTCCGAGAGCAGGTGGTGCAGGGTGGGCAGGTCCAGGAAGGAGGTGGCGATGGACAGCGCCACCGCCATGACGATGGGGAAGATGAGGAAGATGGTGAGGTAATCGCTCACCTTGCGGCTGAAGGTGCGGGTCCGGGTGACCTGCCAGGTCGTGTTGAAGGCCCGCTCCACGTTGGTCATGACGATGACCAGGTCGGCCAGCAGGGCCACCACCCCGAAGACCCCCAGGGAGGTCACCTTGGTGGACTCGATGTAGGCCAGGATCTGGGCCGCGAACTCCCGGGAGCCGGGGGCCAGTTTCTCCAGCATATAGGTGGTCAAAAGACTGGGGAGGCCGATGGCCTTGAGGATGGCGAAGAGCAGGGCCAGTAAGGGGATAAAGCCCAGGATGGTGGCGTAGGCCAGGGCCGAGGCGCGCACCAGGGACTGGTTGCGCATCACCCCCCGGCCGGCCAGGACCAGGACCCGCAGGCCCTTGAAGGCAAAAAGCTCCCAGGCCTCCCGGCCTTCGTCCTGCCAGAGGCGGTGGCGAAAAAAATCCCGGGTGGGGCCGATCACGTCACTCAAGTGGGCCAGGCTCTCCAACGGCGTATTTTACTTTGGGGGCTATCTTAACAGAAAACTGAAAACCGAAAACAGAAAACGGCCTCATTTCGGGGGCGCCAGTCCGAAAACCCCGGGTTCCGGTTCGCTTATTTCCAGGGTCACCGCTTTGCCGGTATTTTTACCGAATTCCTTGAAGTCCGCCACCAGCAGGTAGTTGAGGATGGTCCGCAAGTCCGAGGACGCCCCGGTGCTCCGGGCTTCTCCCACCCAAACCGTCCGGAACTGGCCCTGGTCCCGGTAGTAGTTGCCGTCCACCACCTTGATGAGGAGCCAGCGGTCATACAGGGCCACGGCCTCGCCGGAGAGGGGAAAGGAGAAGTAGGGCCCCACAAAGATCGAGGCGTAGCGGCCCCAATACCCGGTGCCGATCCCGAAGCCCGCGTAGGTGTCATAGTCGGGCATGACCACGGTGGCGCCGGCCTCGCCGCCCAGGCCGTAACTGAACAAGAGGTAGTACTCGGCCTTCTCGTAGGGGGCCGGTTGATAGCCCTGCCTTTGCAGGAGTTTTTCGATCTTCTCCTGCACTTCCCGCTCCAGGAGGGGATTCTTGGCGTCCTTATTGGCAATGACAAAGAAGGAGCTGCCCGGGTGGATGGCGGGCGCCGCCGGCTCGGTGTAGCCGTTGACCCTGACGCGGTAATTATAGACGCCGCAGCCCGCGGCCAGGACCCCGGCCAGGAACAGCGCCGGCCAAGCACCATACTTTTTCATGGGGCGCCTCATCGGGGCCGGCATCTCTCCAGCATTTGGGATAGGCGGCCCTTGACCTCTTTTAAGGCCGGCAACGTCGGCGGCGGCGGCAGGTCCTCGTCGGTCAACTTCCGCCGCTTAAAGCGCATGCGGGTGGAAAGCTCCTCCCGCTCCGGGGCGAGCAGCCCCCCGGACATGGTTGCTTCGCCCCGGCCTTCCAGGGCCTCGATCTGGGCCGCAATCAGTCCGAAATCGTAGGAAAGGTTGAACTTGTCGACGTCTTCGTTGAGCAGCTTCAGATGGGTCAGGACCTTGTCCCGGGATTCCCGCAGCTTGTCGCTCTCCAGCCGCAGTTGCTCGTAGAGGTGGAAGATCAGGTTACGGAAGCGGCTGAAGGCAGTCCAGCCCCGACGGGGGTAGCCTTTCAGGAGTTCCGGCCGCTGGCCCTCCGGCAGGGCGCAGAACTGCCGATAGAAAGGCCAATCCGTCCACCCCAGCAGTTCCATCATGAGGCCGCAGGCCTGTTCCGAGCCCAGGGCCTGGTACAGGGCCAGGAAGCGGCGTCCCAGCAGCTCGTAATCAAGGCGGTAGGCCTCAACTTCCTGGTCCAGGATTTCCCCGTCTTCTTCCAGGTAGACCCGGTCGGCAAAATAGTTGTCCACGATTTCCTTCTTGATGTGGACTTTCAGGGCCTCCAGGGCCTTGTCGACCGGGTCGTCCATGGCTGCCTCAGCCTTTTGTCAACGGGTTGGCGCGGGGTTCAAGGTTCAAGGTTCAAGGTTCAAGGTTTAAGGTTCAAGGTTCAAGGAAAAACCATATACCGTGTACCCTATACCTTATACCGGGAGTTTCTTGGAATCCTTGAATCCTTTTCCCCTTGAATCCTTTATCTTTTCAGTAATACCTAT
>JBGPBR010000262.1:0-3673 GCA_041481325.1 Desulfobaccia bacterium | reverse complement strand
CTTTTAAGGTGGCCGAATAGGGAGAAGCCATGACTTTACTTAAGCGGGTGCTAGTGAGTAAATGGTACGGCTAATGGGTCTAATCATCCTTCATGCATAAACCGCATTCGTCAGCCCCGCCGCCGTGCCATTCAAACATTTCTTTAATTGTATCCGTCATCTCGCGGCGGTCCCGGAATTCATGCTGCAATTCCCATTCGTCCTTGCCATTAGTGAATAGATAGTTGCCGAGTTTATAGGCATCCTCAATATTGGCACCACCTGCGAGAATGATATCTTCATGAATTGGGCACCGTTCAAGAACACCTGCCTTAATGAGGATTTCTTCCGCTATAGTGCGCTTCCCTTCAATCTCTTCTTCCATAACCCCTCCGAAGGTTTGGATGAATTCGTTCCGTAAACTTAAAAAAAAATGAAAAAATCAAGACAGAACTGGACAAAATATATCATTTTGTCCATATGCTAAAAAGCCCGCCGTACCATGCCTAATTTCAAGGAAATGTTAATGAAACCGCCTTTCAAATATCTGCTATTTTTCCACACCTTGGCCTGCTCCAAAAAAGGTTTGATATTTAGATCATATATTCCTTGGTCCATCCTTCAAATTCCTTCAAAGCCCTCTCCGCGTAAGCCGCGCCCCGCTGCTTTTTGGGGACTCGGCCAGCCAGAGCCGGAAACAGCCCGAAGTTGACGTTCATGGGCTGGAAGTCTTTGCTGGCGGTGTTGGTGAGGTGGCCCACCAGGGCCCCCAGGGCCGTGGCCCGGGGGGGCGTGACCAGAGGCCTGGAAGTCGCCTGCCGGGCCGCGTTGATCCCGGCCAACAGGCCCATGGCCGCGGACTCCACGTAGCCTTCCACCCCGGAGATCTGACCCGCCAGGAAAAATTGCGGCTGCGCCAAAAAATTCAGATACGGGCTCAACAGCCCCGGCGAGCGGATGAAGGTGTTGCGGTGGATGGAGCCCAGGCGGGCGAATTCCGCCCGCCCCAGCCCCGGGATCAGCCTGAAGACTCTTTGTTGCTCGCCATACTTCAGCTTGGTCTGGAACCCCACCAGGTTGTAGAGGGTGCCCTCCCGGTTTTCGGCCCGGAGCTGCACCACCGCGAAGGGCTGGCGGCCGGTCACAGGGTCGACCAGCCCCACCGGCTTCATGGGGCCGTACACCAGGGTGAGGTAGCCCCGGGCCGCCATGACTTCGATGGGGAGGCACCCCTCAAAGTACCGGGGTTCCTCGAACGGCTTCAAAGGGACCTGCTCCCCGGCCATCAAGGCCTCATAAAAAGCCGCGTATTCCGCTTCGCTGAAGGGGCAATTGAGATAATCGTCCCCGGCCCCGTAGCGGGAGGCCCGAAAGACTTTGGCCGGGTCGATGGAATCCGCCGCCACGATGGGGGCGATGGCGTCGTAAAAGTGCAGGTGCTCCCGGCCGGTGAGGGCGCCCAGGGCCGCGGCCAGGGGCTCGGAGGTCAGGGGCCCGGTGGCGATGACCGTGGTCTCGGCCCCCGCCAGACCGGCCGCCTCTTCCCGGATAATCTCAACCAGGGGTTCGGCTTCCAGGGCCCGGGAGATGTGCACCGCGAAGGCCTCCCGGTCCACCGCCAGGGCCTTGCCCGCGGGCACCCGGGTGGCGGCCGCCGCGGCCATGATGAGGGAGCCGAGGCGCCGCATCTCTTCCTTGAGGAGGCCCACCGCGCTCTCCACCGCCTCGGCCCGGAGGGAGTTGCTGCACACCAACTCGCCCAAATGCGGCGACTGGTGCGCCGGCGAGAACTTCCGGGGCTTCATTTCATAGAGGCGGACCTTGACCCCCCGGCGGGCCGCTTGCCAGGCCGCCTCGCTCCCCGCCAGACCCCCGCCGATGACGGTGATTTGGCGGTTTTCGGTTTTCGGTTTTCGGTTTTCGGTGGTCATGTTTTCGGGAAGGTGACTTTTTATGGGGAGAACCTTTGCTGCCTGGGGATGCTGGCAGAAATCTTATTTGTCCTTAAGATGGCTTCGCAGCCTGATATAGGGCGGCCTGTGGCCGCCAAAAAAAACCGGCGTGCACGGCAAGCCCTATGGGGACTGGCCCCCTCCCTCGAAGAATCTAACCTCACTTCTCAGACGCCGCATCGGCTTGCGCGGTTTGCTGGTAATCGCAGTCATCCTTTGGGCAGAGGATCTTCTTGCCCTTTTTCGTCAGCCAGGGAAACTTGCACTGGGGGCAGGGTTGTTCCAGGGGGGTCTGATTCAGGGTGAACTGGCATTTGGGATAATTGTTGCACCCAAAGAAGAAGCCGTGGCGGGAGCGCCTTTTCTGGAGCCGGCCGCCGCAGCCGGTCATGGGGCAGGGAAAATCTGGGCCCGCCGGCTCCCGGTCTACCGGCACCGGGTTGCCCTGGGCGTCCCGGATAAAATTCTTGGTCCACTTGCATCTCGGGTACCCGGTGCAGCCCAGGAATTCCCCCAGGCGGCCCCGGCGCACCACCACGTCTTTGCCGCAGGTGGGGCACTTGAGGTCCGTGGCGGTCCTGGACGGGGGCGGGCCCTCTCCGGCTGGTCCGCCTGCTGAGGCTGCCGCGGCGAGCTCCGCGCCCTGAAGGATTATCGCCCCCTGGGAGTTGCGGCTAAAGTCCCCGGTGAAGGCGCAGTCGGGATACCGGGAGCAGCCCAGGAATTCGCCGTTCTTGCCCCAGCGCACCACCAGTTCGGCCGCGCACTCCGGGCACTTGAGGGCGGTGGGGACGCTCTTCACCCGGCGCATCCCCCCCTTGGCCGCGGCCAGCTCCTGGGAGAAGGGGACGTAAAAATCCCGCATGGTCTCCTGCCAGGAGACCCGGCCCTCGGCGATGCGGTCCAGCTCCGTTTCCATCCCCGCGGTAAATTTGGGGTCCATGATGCCCGGGAAGTTCTCCACCAGGAGATCGCTCACCACCAGGCCCATCTCGGTGGGGCGCAGCGCCGTCTTCTCCTTGACCGCGTAGAGCCGGTCCTGGAGGTTGGCCAGGATGGTGGCGTAGGTGCTGGGCCGGCCGATGCCCTGGACTTCCAGTTCCTTGATGAGGGAGGCCTCGGTGAACCGGGGCGGCGGCTTGGTGAAGTGCTGCTGGGGGTCGAGGTCCCGCAATTGCAATACCTGGCCGGCCTCCAGGGGCGGCAGCTTGTCGTATTGTTCCCCGTTTTCTCCTTCCCGGCTTTCCTGGTACAGGGCGGTGAAACCGGGGAATTGCAGCACTTGGGCGGTGGCCCGGAACAGGTAGTCGCCCGCGGCCACGTCCACCGCGGTCATCTGAAAGACCGCCGGGGTCATCTGGGAGGCCACGAAGCGCCGCCAGATGAGCTCGTACAACCCCAGCTCGTCCTTGCTCAAAAACGGTTTCAAGTCCTGGGGCCGGCGGTCCAACCCGGTGGGCCGGATGGCTTCGTGGGCCTCCTGGGCCCCCTTGGGGCTCTTGAAGCGGTTGGGCGCCTGGGGCAGGTAGTCGGCCCCGTAAATCTCCGCGATGAAGGCCCGCACCGCGTCCAGGGACTCCCCCGAGACCCGGGTGGAGTCGGTGCGCATGTAGGTGATGAGGCCCACCGGCCCTTCCGGGCCTAAATCCATCCCCTCGTAGAGCCGCTGGGCCAGGCTCATGGTCTTTTTGGGGGAGAACCTGAGCTTGCGGTTGGCTTCCATCTGCAGGCTGCTGGTGATG
>JBGPBR010000261.1:0-3697 GCA_041481325.1 Desulfobaccia bacterium | reverse complement strand
TTGCGCCGGGGCCAGCCCACCTGCCACAAGCAGTTTGACGAAGCCACCGCCATCCTGGCCGGAGACGGCCTGCTCACCGAGGCCTTTCATCTCCTGGCCGGCGCCGCTTCCCGGTTTGAGTCCCGGGAGGCCATGCTCCTGGAGGTCATGGAGCTCATCAGCGCCGCCGCGGGCTACCAGGGGATGGTGGGCGGCCAGATGCTGGACCTCATGGCCGAAGGCCGCCGGGTGACGTTGCGGGAGCTGGAGACCATCCACCGCCTCAAGACCGGGGCCCTGCTCACCGGGGCGGTGCGGGCCGGGGCCCTGGTGGGGGGCGGCAGCCGGGCCGAGGTGGCGGCCCTTACCGGCTACGGGGAAAAATTCGGACTGGCCTTCCAGGTGACCGATGATCTCCTGGACGTGGTGGGGGAAGCCGCGGAAATGGGCAAGGCCCCGGGCCAGGACGAAAAGCGCCGCAAAGCCACCTATCCGGCCTTGCTGGGGCTGGAAACGGCCCGGGAATGGGCCCGGCGCCTGGTGGAGCAGGCGGTGGCGGCACTGGCTCCCTTTGGCGACCGGGCGGCGCCCTTGCGGGAGTTGGCCCGCTACCTGTTGGTGCGGCGGTCTTAATTAAAAACTATGTATTCTCAATAGGACCGGTTAACATTAACATCGACCTGCATCGAAATAATGACTTACGAACTTATGTTTGGTATAAATTGTTCTTTAGAGGATAACTAAACTATGGACAACCGCCGGGGATTTCGCCAGGTGGCCCCGCGCCGCCTGTTGAGCACCATAAATAACCCCCAGGAATTGAAGAAGCTGCCGCCGGAGTTCCTGCCCCAGTTGGCCCAGGAAATCCGGGAAAAGATCATCGCCACCGTGGCCAAGACCGGCGGGCACCTGGCCCCCAGCCTGGGGGTGGTGGAGCTGACCATTGCCCTGCACTACGTCTTCGACTCCCCCCGGGACAAGATCGTCTGGGACGTGGGGCACCAGGCTTACACCCACAAGCTGCTCACCGGCCGCCAGGACCGCTTCCACACCCTGCGGCAGTACGGCGGCCTCAGCGGCTTCCCCAAGCGGTGCGAATCCCCGCATGACGCCTGCGACACCGGCCACAGCTCCACTTCCATTTCCGCGGCCTTGGGCATGGCCACCGCCCGCTGCCTGAAGCGGGAGCGCAATCGGGTCATCGCGGTGATCGGCGACGGGTCCATGACCGCGGGCCTGGCCTTCGAAGGCCTGAACAACGCCGGCGACCTCAACAAGGACCTCATTGTGGTGCTGAACGACAACGGCATGTCCATCTCGCCCAACGTGGGGGCCCTGTCGTCGTTCCTGAGCCGCAAACTCACGGCTCCCACCATGGTCTTCCTGAAAAAACAGGTGGAAAACCTCCTGGGCTCCTTCCCGGCCATCGGCGGCGACCTGCTGGCCTGGGCCAAGAAGGGCGAGGAGTCGTTCAAGGCCTTTTTCACTCCCGGCATGCTCTTCGAGGCCCTCAAGTTCACCTACCTGGGTCCGGTGAACGGCCACCGTCTTAACCACCTCATTGAGACCTTCAACAACGTCAAAAACCTGCGGGGCCCCATCCTGGTGCACGTGGTCACTACCAAGGGCAAGGGTTATGAGCCTGCGGAGACGGACCCCACAGGGTTTCACGGCCTGGGCAAGTTCGACCCGGACACCGGCGAGCCCAAGAAGAGCGTGGGCGACGTGCCCTCCTACACCGAGGTCTTCGGCGACACCCTGGTGCGCCTGGCCAAGGACGACAGGCGCATCGTGGCCATCACCGCGGCCATGCCCGACGGCACCGGCCTGGTGGACTTTCGCCACCAATTTCCTGACCGCTTCTTTGACGTGGGCATCTGCGAGCAGCACGCCACCACCTTCGCGGCGGGCCTGGCCCTGGAGGGCATGCGGCCGGTGGTGGCCATCTACTCCACCTTTCTCCAGCGGGCCTACGACCAGGTGCTCCACGACGTCTGCCTGCAGAACCTGCCGGTGGTCTTCGCCCTGGACCGGGGCGGGGTGGTGGGGGAAGACGGCGAAACCCACCAGGGCCTCTTCGACCTCTCCTACCTGCGGCACCTGCCAAACCTGGTGCTCATGGCCCCCAAGGACGAAAACGAGCTGCGGGACATGCTTTACACCGCGGTGGAGCATCCGGGGCCCGCGGCCATCCGCTACCCCCGGGGCAAAGGGATTGGGGTGGCATTTTCTTCCACCCTGAGCAAGATCCCCATCGGCAAGGCCGAAGTCCTCAGGGAAGGCGAAGACCTGCTCATCCTGGCGGTGGGGGCCTCGGTCTATCCGGCCCTGAAGGCGGCGGAGAATTTGGGGAAACAGGGCTTCAGCGCCACGGTGGTGAACACCCGGTTCATCAAGCCCCTGGACGAGAACCTCATCCTGACCCTGGCGGCCGCCCACGGGCGGCTCCTGACGGTGGAAGAGAACGTCGCGGCCGGCGGCTTCGGCAGCGCCGTCCTGGAACTCCTGGCCGATCGGGACCTCTTCGGGGTGGCGGTGAAGCGCCTGGCCATCCCCGACAGCTTCGTGGAGCACGGCTCCCAGGACGTGCTGCGGCAAAAATACGGCCTGGACGCCGACGGCATCCTCAAAGGAGCCCTGGAACTCCTGGAGCAGCCGACCCGGAAGAAGAAGGTGGTCTGGGGCACCTTTAATTAAAGACGGTTTTAGGTTTTCGGTTTCCGGTGAAACAACCAAGGCAGGGAGCAATCCCTGCCTTTTTCTATTATGTCAATATCTCGCATATGAGACCGGCGTATACAGTGGCAAGGTATCGACTATTTTTTTAAGTCGGAAGTAAAAAGGTGCCATGCCTGATACTGCGTGAGGTAGGTGCTGAGAGGACGTTCTTGATTACCTTTACCTTATTGCCTATTTCCTACCCCAGCAGGCCAGGGCAGAGGAGGAGCACGGTGGAGGGCAGGAAGCTGGGCTTCAGATTGTCCTTTCGTGGATTATTTGGTGGCGAGCACGTATTCCCCGCACCAATCTGAGGCTTTTGTGTAAGGCCAGTTTGTCTTGGATCGGGGCAGGTCTGTGCTCTCTGCCCGGGGGGCATAGCGGTGACAACCGCCATATTCACCTTTGCCCGTCTGGGGTCGCTCCCAATATTGACAATCTTCACATTGCCCAATGCGGCCCATAGTTCCTCCTCTTTTTAAAAAAGACCATTAAGAAGCCAATAAGGGAGTGAAATGATTTCTACCCTTACCCTTTTTTATATGTTTTCATGCATCTCGATCAGGAATCAATCTCAAGAAAAGAGATCCCAAGAACCGATTTGGAACAGATGCAGCGAAGTCTGCGCATAATCTCATTTTTACCAATACGAATTATAGAACCGACACTATGCGGTAAACTATTTTCAAGCCTCTCTAATCTTTCCCATTATCGATGCGGTCGAAAAACGATTTTTTTCTAAAATCTTCGGCAAACAGTTTTTCTTCTACTTTTTGCAGTCTGCCCTGCGCCTCTTCGATTTTTTCCATCACCTCCGAGAGTTCCATTAGTTTAGCGCTTAATTCTTTTAGTTTGGCTTTGGCTTCCAGAAGTTCCTCTTTTGCTTGTGCTATTTCCTCTTTGGCTTCTTTCATCTCACCTCTCCTTTGATCCGGTGATCTGGCGCCTCAATGGGCCTATCCCAAAACCAGATTGTCTGGCCGGTCAGTTCGCCTATCAG
>JBGPBR010000260.1:0-3702 GCA_041481325.1 Desulfobaccia bacterium | reverse complement strand
GTTTCACTCGAGCCTCCTGACCTGCGTCGGCACCCGGGGCCGGGCCCCCTATAAAGGGGTGCTCACCCACGGCTTCGTGGTGGACGGCGACGGCCGCAAGATGTCCAAGTCCCTGGGCAACGTCATCGCCCCCCAGGAAGTCATGGACCGCTACGGGGCGGAAATTCTGCGGCTGTGGGTGGCCGCGGAGGATTACCGGGACGACGTCCGGTTGTCGGCCGACATCCTGAAACAACTGGCCGACGCCTACCGGCGCTTCCGCAACACCGCCCGCTTCATGCTGGGCAATCTCTACGATTTCGACCCCGGGGAGCACTACCTGCCGCCGTCGGCGCGGCATGAGCTGGACCGGCTGGCCCTGTCCTGGCTGGCCCAACTGCTGGACCGGGTCAAGAAGGCTTACGGCGACTACGAATTCCACCAGGCTTTTCAGCGCTTGCACCAGTTTTGCGCGGTGGAGATGTCCGCCATTTACCTGGACATCCTGAAGGACCGCCTCTACGTCTCCCGGGCCGACTCCCCGGCCCGGCGCAGCGCCCAGAGCACCCTGTGGGACCTGCTCACCAGCCTGACTGCGGCCATGGCCCCCATCCTCGCCTTCACCGCGGACGAGGTTTGGGGCTATCTGCCGGGCCGGGGCCGTCCCGAGAGCGTGCACCTGGCGGCCTTTCCCGAAGCGCCGCCGGGGTTTCCCGACGAGGCCCTGGTCGCCAAGTACGACTTTTTGCTGAAGGTGCGCGGCGAGATCAACCGGGGGCTGGAGGAGGCCCGCAAGGCCAAGGCCATCGCCACCGCCCAGGAGGCCCGGGTGGTCCTGGGGGCCGAGGGGGACCTCTTGGAGCAGCTCGCCTCCCAGGTGGCGGCACTCAAAACCGTGGCCCAGGTGGCGGAGTTGGAAGTCAAACCGGCTGAGGCTTTAGGCGCCCCGGGCCTGGCAGCCCAGGAGATTCCCAATTTGGTGCTGGCGGTGGGCAAGGCCTCGGGAACCAAATGCGTCCGCTGCTGGTTCACCCTGACCTCGGTGGGCCAAGACCCGCAGCACCCGCAAATCTGCGGCCGCTGCCGCCAGGCGCTGGAGGGCTGAGAAGTGGGCCGCAAGCTGGGCATCTTCATGGCGCTGCTGGTGGCGGGACTGGCTCTGGATTTGGGCAGCAAGTTCCTGGTGCTCCACTACCTGCCGCTGGGGGCCCAGGTTCCCGTCATCAAAGGCTTTTTCAACCTGGTGCACGTGCACAACAAGGGGGCGGCCTTCGGGCTGATGGCCAACTGGTCCGTTAACTTCGCCCGGTTGTTCTTCATCGGCACCACGGCGCTGGTGCTGGCGGTGGTGGGCTATCTCTGGTGGCGGCTGCCGGAGGACCACTGGCTGGCGGCCCTGGGGTACGGCCTCATCATGGTGGGGGCCCTGGGGAACCTGGTGGACCGGGTCCGCCTGGGCGAGGTGGTGGATTTTCTGGACGTCTACTGGGGGAATTACCACTGGCCGGCTTTCAACGTGGCCGACAGCCTGATCTGTCTGGGGGCCGGGGTCCTGGTGTGGGTGATTTTCAAGGAAGAGAAGGGGGCCGATGCATCCGGTACTGTTTGAATACGGGGCGTTGAGGATTTTCACCTATGGGTTTTTCCTGGCCCTGGCCTTTCTCGGCGCCATCTACGTGGCGGCCCGGGAGGCCCAGCGTCTGGGCCTGCCGGTGGGCAGATTCTACGATCTCTGTTTTTACGTGGTCCTGTCGGCGCTGCTGGGTTCCAGATTGCTTTACGTCCTGCTGGACCTCCGGCAATTTCTGGCCAAGCCCGCCAAGATCTTCGCCATCTGGGAAGGCGGACTGGTATTCTACGGCGGCGTGATCCTGGCCCTGGCGGTGGCGTTTTTTTACATTCGCCGCCACCATCTCCCCTGGCGGCCCACCCTGGACGCCCTGGCCCTGGGGATGCCGGTGGGTCAGTTTTTCGGACGCATCGGCTGCTTCATGGCCGGGTGCTGCTACGGCGCCCCTGCCGACCTCCCCTGGGCCGTCACTTTTACCAACCCCCAGTCATTGTGCCCCCTCCGGGAGCCTTTGCATCCCGCCCAGTTGTATGAGGCCCTGCTGGCCGTGGGTATGTTCGGCGTCCTTCTCCGCCTCCGGACCCGGAAAAGCTTCGACGGCCAGATGCTGCTGGCCTACTTTGCCATGGCGGGGGTGGCGCGTTTCGCGGTGGAATTTTTCCGGCACCCCCAGGACTACCGGGGCCCGGTGCTGTGGGGCTGGATGCCGCTGACCCAATTCGTGGCTCTCGGGCTGGCCCTGGGATGCGGCGCCTTGTTGCTGTATTTCTCCCGGAGAGCCGGAAAACAACCGCAGGCTTAGGGGCAGGGGGAAGGTGAAGGGGGAAAGGGGGAAAAGGATTAAAACCAATAGGCCGTTTCCCCCCCTCGCCCTTTTTCTTCTGGTTCCCAAGCTGAGTGGAGCGTTCATAATTAGCGTGACCTAAATTCAGGCCCTAAGCTCGGGATTGAGAGGCTTAAGTCCCCCTTTTTTAAAGGGGGATTTAGGGGGATTTGGGGTTTCACGGTAAAGCCTGCGGCTACCCCAATAGCCATTTGTACCAAACTCAGTATTAAATTACCTTAAAGTGGGCAAAGGCCGAGCGAGTATTTCCCTTTTCGCCTGCTGCCCTTTTTCACCCATCCTTTAAAGGGAGGACCGGTGCACGCCCGCCGCTGGCTCACAGCCCTGATCATCCTGCCCATCCTGGTGCTGGCGCTCCTGAAAGGTGGGCATCTCTTCTTTATCCTCTTCCTCCTGGCGGTGAACGGCCTGGCCCAGTGGGAATTCCTGGGGATGTTCCAGCCGGAGGCGGACCGGATGCGCCGGGTCAAGGCCGTCACCCTGGGGACCTTGCTGCTTCTAAGCTTTTGTACCGCCACCCGGGGGGTGGGCCTGTGCAACCCCTCGGGGCCCCTGTTCGTGCTGGTGGCGGTGCTCTTTGTGCTGTTCCTGTTTTACCTGGTCAGCTACGGCCACCTTCCCGACCTCACCCAGGACCTGATGGTCAACACCCTGGGACTCCTGTACCTGCCGTTGCTCCTGGGGCATTTCATCTGGCTGCGCTACCTCCCCCAGGGGCAGTGGTGGGTCCTGTGGCTCCTGATGGTGATCATGGCGGGAGATACGGCCGCGTTTTATTGCGGCCGGACCTGGGGCCGGACCAAGCTTTACCCCGAGGTCAGCCCGGGCAAGACCTGGGCCGGGGCCTGGGGGGGCCTGGGGGCCTGCCTGGCGGTGGGTCTCCTGGCGGGCAAATGGCTCTTGGCCCCGGTGGGTCTGCCGGCGCTGGCGGCCCTCTCCTCGGCCCTGTTCCTGGTGGGCCTGCTGGGGGACCTCTTCGAGTCCATGCTGAAGCGCCAGCTTCAGGTAAAGGACGCCTCCCAGCTCCTGCCGGGCCACGGCGGCATGCTGGACCGCTTGGACAGCCTGCTGTTCGCGGCCCCGGCGGTGGTCTACGCCCGCCTTTTTTTCATCGGCTGATCGCGGCAATGATTTTGAGGGAGGGGGCCAGGGGCCGACGGCCCACTTACAATACTCCCTCAAACACCCTCCCCCAACCCCCATAATACCGTGTTCCCTTTGAAAAGAAACAAATTATCCACATAACCTATTGATATCACTCGTAGGGGCGGGTTTCAAACCCGCCCCTACAAAACGAACACGGTATAAG
>JBGPBR010000259.1:0-3705 GCA_041481325.1 Desulfobaccia bacterium | reverse complement strand
GTATGCGAAAACTCCTGGTGATCCTTAACGCCATGCTCAAAAATCGTACCTACTGGAACCCACAGCTGCCTCTTGCAGCTTGACAGAAAAGACAGTCGCTACATTTTTTTAGCTGAAAGCTGACCACTGTTAGCTGACAGCTATTTTACCATCAAAAAATGGAAGAATTGGGGAGATTAAAATGGACGCACCCGTTCTGATTGAAGTAACCCGCGGCCCCGCGGTGGAGTCCCGCCACCGGGGCCAGATCGCGGTGGTGGACCCGGCCGGCAACCTGCGCCAGGGGGTGGGCGACCCGGAGGCCCTGGTGTGCCTGCGCTCCCTGGCCAAGCCCTTTCAGGCCCTGGCGGTCATCACCACCGGGGCCGCCGAGGCCTTCGGGTTCGGGCCCCCGGAGTTGGCCCTGTTTTCCGGGTCCCTGTCCGGCCAGGACTTTCAGGTGGAGCTGGTGACCCGGGCCCTGGCCCGCCTGGGGCTCACCCCCGAGGCCCTGCAGTGCGGGGTGCACCCGCCCCTGCACCGCCCCACGGCCCAGGCCCTGACCAAGGCCGGGGCCAAGCCCAGCCCCCTGCACAACACCTGCGCCGGCAAGCACACCGCCATGCTGGCCCTGTGCGTCCACCACGGCTGGCCCCTGACCGATTACCTGGAGGTCAAGCACCCGGTGCAAGACCTGATCCTGGGGACCGTGGCCCGCATGGTGGGAGTGCCCAAGGGCCAGATCCAGGTGGCGGTGGACGGTTGCGGCGCCCCGGTTTTTTACGTGCCCCTGAAAAACATCGCCCTGGGATACGCCAGGTTGGCCGGGGCGCAGCCGGGCTCGCCCGGGGGGACCCTCATGGCCGCGATCCTGGCCCACCCCCGCCATATCGCCGGGGACGGCCGCCTGGACACCGACGTCATGCTGGCCTTGCCGGAACGGGTCTTCGCCAAGTCCGGGGCCGAAGGGGGCTACGCCCTGGCCCTGAGGGACGGTGGGGGCGGTCCCGGGGGCGCCCTGGGAGTGGCAATCAAGATCGAAGACGGCCAGCACCGGGCCCTGAACCCCGCGGTGGCGGCCATCCTTTCCCAACTCGGCCTCCTGACCCCGCCCACCCAAGAGGCCCTGGCCGCCTATGCCCAGCCCCGCATCCTCAACCACCGCCAGGAAGAGGTGGGCCGCATCCGGCCGGTCTTTTCACTGAGTGGCTGACCAGGCGGGGGAAGCGGGACTTTTCCCCCCCGCCCCCCCACCAAAAAAGGCAGGGCCAAACTTGGCCCTGCCAGAAATTGCGCCATTCTTCCGAAGAATTTCTAAGGACTATTTGCGCCGCCCCAGGAACGGCAGGCCCAGCAAACCGGAAGCAAGGAGCAGCAAAGAGGCGGGAAGGGGAACCCGGGTCACCGAGACGTTATCCAGGGCCGGCCCGTAAGAGCCGCCCGTCGCGGAAAGGAATTGCAGGGTGCTGGTGCCGCCCTGGGCGGTGAAGAGAAAAACCTCCTCAATCCAGCCCATATCGTCTACCGTTTTATTATGGACATTAAAGGTAAAGTCCTGGTCAAAAATCCCCACCTTCACATTCAGGGTCTTTTCCCAATATTGCGGTAATTGAGCAACGGGATTGCCCGCCAACCAGAAAGACACCTGGTAGACCTCTCCGGGGCTGGTGGCGAAGGTCTGTTCAATGCCCCCATTGGCAGCACTCCCACTCAGATCCAGGCTGCGTAACCCGTCTTGCGCCCACCAAAGGCTCCCAACATATTTCAGGTTCCCGGTGAACACGTTCCAGTCGTCGATGGCCATGGGGTTAATGGCGGCAAAAACGAGGTCGGAACTGCCGTTTATATCAACTCCATTCTCAAAGCTGCCGTTGAGGATCAAATCCGCCTGAACCGGGCTGCCCCCGAGGGCCAACGCCAGTGAGAACGCCAGCGCCAGTATGGATAATCGCTTATACATGGTGGGGCTCCTTTCCCAGTGGGTTTGGAGGCAGGTACGCCTGGCCGTGGTCCGCCGTCCCCGTCTCGCGGCGGGTTTGGCTGTCCCTGCTTTATCGCTCATAATTTCAAGAAAACCGGTAAACGTCAAGATAATTTTCTCCTGACCTGATTCTCACCGCAGCCCGGCGATGGTCGTCCCAGGCGCAGGCCGCGGCCCAGACGCCTGCCGTTGGACCTCCTCCGGCGCCGGGCAGGCCCCCGCCCCTTCCCGCCCCTGCCGCCCCTGCCCCCCCTCCCCTGACCGGAGCCCCCGCCAGGTTGGCGGCGCTCTTCACAAAACCCCTTGAATCTCTGTCAGATCATGCTATATTGCTAAAGATTGCGGGGAAGGAGAAGGATTTCGCGGCATGAAAGTCTTATGGGCCCCCTGGCGCATGGAATATATCCTGGGGGAAGACAAACCCCGGGGCTGCATCTTCTGCCCGGAGCCCGGGGAAGACCTGAAAGAGCGGTTGGTGCTGTTCAGCGGCCGTTTAAGCCGCGTCATGATGAACAAGTACCCTTACATCAACGGGCACCTGCTGGTCTCCCCGTTGCGGCACCTCCCGGGCCTGGACGACCTGACCCCGGCGGAAATGCTGGACCTCATGGAAAAGCTCCGGGGCTCCATGGCCATTTTAAAAAAGGTCATGCGCCCCGACGGCTTCAACGCCGGCCTCAACCTGGGCATCGTGGCCGGGGCCGGGGTGGAGTCCCACCTCCATTTTCACCTCGTGCCCCGTTGGAACGGCGACACCAACTTTATCCCGGTTTTTGCC
This sequence comes from Desulfobaccia bacterium, assembly GCA_041481325.1. Classification (GTDB taxonomy): domain Bacteria; phylum Desulfobacterota; class Desulfobaccia; order Desulfobaccales; family 0-14-0-80-60-11; genus DASWLF01. The sequence continues at coordinate 967 of JBGPBR010000259.1, read as the reverse complement.
GACGTCCGGGTGATTCCCGAACATTTCCGCCAGACGTACGAACGCCTGGCCCCCCACTTCCAGGCCTTGCCAGACGAGGATAAGACATGCGTTTTGTTAAAGTAATCATCGGCGCCGCCATCGTCATCCTGGGGATCGTCTTTATCATCGAGAACCTGGAGATGCTGAAGACCGCGGTGAAGATCAAGTTCGATCTCTACGTGGTCTATCTGGAAAGCCCCGACATTCACCTGTGGGTCATAATCTTGTTCTGCGTCTTTTTAGGAGTTTTCATCGCCTCCCTGTACGGCATCTATGAGATCATGATGCAGCGCAAGACCATTCGGCAGCTCCGGCATAGCCTGGATATCCTGGCCCAGGAACTCAAGTCAGCCGGCGCCGCCGCCCAATCCGCCGGTTCCACGGAATCATCGTCTCGCCTTCAAGGCGAATAGTTTGTTCGCCATTTCGGTGAGGTCGGGGGAAACTACCGGAGAACAAAGGCGCAAAGGACCTGCAATAGAACCTTAGCGGTTCTACTTTTCGCCTTTTCGCCCCTATCCCCCCTTGCCCTTTCCCCCAAAGTCTTTTGTCAACCGTCTCAATCTGCTATCATGGCCGTATGTCGGAAGCCCCGCCGGACCGCATCACCCCCATGCTGCGGCAATACCTGGACTTGAAGTCCCGGTACGCCGACGCCCTGCTGCTCTTCCAGATGGGCGACTTTTACGAGACCTTCTTCGACGACGCCGAGAAGGCCGCCGGGGCCCTGAACATCACCCTCACCAGCCGCTCCCGGGCGGGGGAGGAGCGCATCCCCATGGCGGGGTTCCCCATCCACGCCGCCGCAGGCTACATCACCCGCCTGCTGGAGGCGGGTTTCAAGGTGGTGGTCTGCGACCAGACGGAGGACCCCTCCCAGGCCAAAGGGCTGGTGCGCCGGGAGGTGACCCGCATCCTCACCCGGGGCACGGTGGTGGACCCCGGG
>JBGPBR010000258.1:0-3707 GCA_041481325.1 Desulfobaccia bacterium | reverse complement strand
GGTGAAACGCTGGAACTTCCACCGGGGCCCCATGACCCACGGGTCCATGAACCACCGGGCCCCCGGCTCCATCGGCTGCAGCGCCTATCCTTCCCGGGTAGTCAAAGGCAAGAAGATGCCGGGCCAGATGGGCAACGCCCGGGTTACCACAAAGAATCTGGAAGTCGTGGATGTGCGCCCCGACGAGAACCTGCTGCTGGTGAAAGGGGCCGTTCCCGGTCCCCGGCAGGGACTGGTGCTCATCCAGAAGGCCGAGTGAAACCATGCCCACCGTTGATGTTTATAATATCCAGAAGGAAAAGGTTGGGGAGCTGGAGCTCAAAGACGAGATCTTTGGGGTGGAAGTGAGGGGCGATTTGCTCCACGAAGTGGTGACCTGGCAGCTGGCCTGCCGCCGGTCCGGAACCGCTTCCACCAAGTCCCGGGGCGAAGTGCGGGGCACCGGCAAGAAATGGTGGCGCCAGAAAGGCACCGGCCGGGCCCGGGTGGGGAGCCATCGCTCCCCCCTGTGGCGGGGCGGCGGGGTGATCTTCGGCCCCAAACCCCGGAGCTACGCCTACACCCTGCCCAAGAAGGTGCGGGCCCTGGCCCTGAAGATGGCCCTGTCGAGCAAATTGGCCAACGGCCAGGTGGTGGTGCTGGACGCCTATCCCCCCACCGCCCCCAAGACCAAGGATTTCGTGGCGGTGCTCAAGACCTTCGACCTGGCCAAGGCGTTGTTCGTGGCCCCGGAGGACCACCGGGCCCTCATGCTTTCCGCCCGGAACGTGCCCCACGTCCAGGTGATGGTTCCCGCGGGTCTCAATGTTTACGACATCCTGAAGCACACGCACCTGGTGCTCTTTTCCCCGGCCTTGTCGGCCATTGAAGCGAGGTTGGCCAAATGAAGGCGTACCATCATCTGATTAAAGGGCCCGTCATTACGGAAAAGACCCACAGCCTGAGCGCCGCGGGCAACCAGGTGACCTTCCGGGTGGCGACCTCGGCCAACAAGATCGAGATCCGCAAGGCCGTGGAAGAGCTCTTCAAGGTGAAGGTCCTGGGCGTAAACACCATTTACATGAAGGGCAAGAAGAAACGCCTGGGGAAGAGCCAGGGGGTGCGGCCCGATTGGAAAAAGGCCATCGTCACCCTGGCCCCGGGGGAAAAGATCCCGGGATTGGAAGGACTGTAAAGAAGCTGTCTGCGATCAGCTATCAGCATTCAGCCAAAGAAATTAATTAGTTTTTGAAACTGACCGCTAAAAGCAAATGGGTTACCGCTTCCCAAGCTGATTTGGGGACGGGAGCAAGCGAAAACCAAAGCCGAAAGCTGGCTGCTGAAGGCTTTAAAAGTTAAGAGACGTTGTTAAATTTGATAAGGAAAATATTGAAATGGCTCTGATATCCAGGAAGCCAACCTCTCCCGGTCGGCGGTTTCAAACCGCCTCTGATTTTGCCGAGATCACCCGGGGCACCCCGGAGAAGAGTCTGGTCAAGACCCTGACGAAGACGGGGGGCCGGAACAACCACGGCCGCATCACCACCCGCCACCGGGGCGGGGGGCACAAGCGCCGCTACCGGCTCATCGACTTCAAGCGGAACAAGCTGGACGTGCCGGCCAAGGTGGCCACCATCGAATACGACCCCAACCGCACGGTGCGCATCGCCCTGCTGCATTATCTGGACGGGGAAAAGGCCTATATCCTGGCGCCCCAGGGCCTCAAGGTGGGCGACCAGGTGGTTTCCGCGGCGGACGCGGACATCAAGCCGGGAAACTCGCTGCCCTTGAAGAACATTCCCGCGGGCACCCTGGTGCACAACGTGGAGTTGAAGCCGGGCAAGGGGGGCCAGTTGGCCCGGGCCGCCGGGGCCTCCGCCCAGTTGATGGCCAAGGAGGGCAAGAACGCCCATCTGAAGCTGCCCAGCGGCGAGGTGCGCATGGTGCCGCTCTTGTGCCGGGCCACCGTGGGTCAGCTCAGCAACGTGGAGCAGGAAAATATTTCTCTGGGCAAGGCCGGGCGCAAGCGCTGGCTGGGTCGCCGGCCCCACGTCCGGGGCGTGGCCATGAACCCGGTGGACCACCCCATGGGCGGCGGCGAAGGCAAGTCCTCGGGCGGGCGGCACCCATGCACCCCGTGGGGCGTGCCCACCAAAGGCTACAAGACCCGCAAGCCCAAAGACAGCGACCGTTACATCGTCAAACATCGGTCTAAGAAGTAGAGGGAGAACACGTGGCCCGTTCACTGAAAAAAGGACCATACGTGCAGGAGAGCCTCCAGGTCAAGGTCGACAAGGCCCGGGAGACCCAGGACCGGCGGGTCATCAAGACCTGGTCCCGGCGGTCCACCATTACCCCGGATTTCATCGGATTAACCCTGGCGGTTCACAACGGCAAGAAGTTCATCCCGGTGTACGTCACGGAGAACATGGTGGGGCACAAGTTGGGCGAGTTTTCCCCCACCCGCCATTTCGGAGGCCATGCCGGGGACCGCAAGACCAAGGTGGGTAAGAAATAGCCATGGAAATCAAGGCTCGCGCCAGGTATCTGCGCATCTCGCCCCTGAAACTGCGGCTGGTGGCCCGGACTTTGCCGGGGAAGAAAGTGGAAGAAGCCCTGGCCCTCCTCCGGTTCATGCCCCAGCGGGGCGCGAGGCTCCTGCGCAAGGTGGTGATGTCCGCGGTGGCCAATGCGGAGCAGCGGCCCCAGGTGGATGTGGACCTGCTGTACGTCAAGGGGGTCCAGGTGGACGGCGGCCCCAGTCTGAAAAGGTTTATGCCCCGGGCCATGGGCCGGGTCAACCGCATCCTGAAGAGAAGCAGTCATATAACCGTGGTCCTGGACGAAGGGCCGCCGAAGAAGAAATAAGCAGCTAAGGAGGCTGGGATTGGGCCAGAAAGTTCACCCCATCGGTTTCCGCCTGGGAAGCTTCCGTAAATGGGATTCCATTTGGTTCGCGCGTAAGGATTTCTCCGCCCTGGTCCTGGAGGACCGGAAGATCAGGGACTTCCTCAAGCAGGATAAGGAACTGAAAGGCTCGGGCATCGCCGGGCTGGACATCAAACGGGCGGCCAATAAATTGACCATCCGGATCCATACCTCCCGGCCGGGCATGGTCATCGGCCAGAAAGGCAAAAAGATCGAGGACCTGCGCCGCCGCCTGGAAAAATTGGTGGGCCGGGACATGGTCATCGACGTGCACGAGGTGCGCAAACCTGAGATCAACGCCCAACTGGTGGCGGAAAACATCGCCCAGCAGTTGGAGCGCCGGGTCTCCTTCCGGCGGGCCATGAAGAAGTCGGTGGGCCAGGCCTTGAAGTTCGGGGCCAAGGGCATCAAGATCCGCTGCAAGGGCCGCCTGGCCGGCGCCGAAATCGCCCGGCAGGAATGGTACCGGGAAGGCCGGGTGCCGCTGCACACCTTGCGGGCCTACATCGACTACGGCTTCGCCGAGGCCAAGACCACCTACGGCATCATCGGGGTGAAGACCTGGATCTTCCACGGCGAGGTCCTGGGCTCCGAAGAGGGCATGAGCTTCTAAATCAGTGGGCAGGAAGCAGTGAGCAGTAAAAACTTTGCTTTGCGGCCCTTGGGCTCCTTGATCACGGGAAAATGGTAGGTGGCTATGTGGAAAAAGCTTTTGAGCACCGATGCAACCCAGTGGGCCACCATACCGTTAAGAATTGCTCTCGGGGTGATCTTTATGGCCCACGGCGGCCAGAAACTCT
>JBGPBR010000257.1:0-3750 GCA_041481325.1 Desulfobaccia bacterium | reverse complement strand
GCCCCAATTTCGCCTACTGATCCTTCATAAATAATAGTTTACAAATAAACTACAAGGCGCGACAAATAGACGTTCCGGCAACGTTCCCCTTATACAGCTTGGCCTTTTAAGGTAACAAGCTTAACCTGGAACTTGATGACAATTTATCTATATTCTGAACCGTAAACCGAAAACGGGACAAAATTCAAACGCCTAAAGATTTTTCCTTGGGTATCGGGCCCAATTTGCCGATTAACCCAATGGAGACCATACGGGTCTAATGAAAACCCCTGTAGGGCAGAATGGGGGTGCGCACCAGCCCTCTCCCTCGCCCCAGGCGGTGGCAAAACAGATTTTTTATTACATCCTGAACGAAGTAAATGATCTCATCCAGTTGAAGATACGAGATTCTTCGCTTCGCTCAGAATGACATTTACTTTGAAATGGGGTTTTGATAAATTTATTTGTTTTCCCCTTTCCAGAGGAGAGGGAACTTGGGTGGCGCAGGCTACCAGCCCGTGCCGGCGCACGGTTTTTGGCATGGGCCTACGCCTGCCAGTTTCTATTGACACCGGCAACGCCAAATCCCTGCCGGACCCTACTGGCTTGGCCGGTTTACTGAAGCTGGTTAGAGTCATAGAACTTAGGCTTAAAGCGGTTAGCCGCAGTTCTTATTAACGGTCCCCAACCGGAATGCCGTTAATCTCCTTTAAGGAACCGCGGTTGCCGGAAGGGCCAATAACCATAAAGTTGAGATCCTGAACTTGCTGATCCTAACCCGAAAGATTAACGAAAGTCTCCTGATAGGAGAGCATATCCGCATAGTTATTCTGGAGATCCGCGGCAAACAGGTCCGCATCGGGATAGAGGCCCCTGCCGGGGTCGTGGTGTTCCGGGAAGAGGTTTTTCAGCGCCTGACCCAGGAAAACCGCCAGGCTGCGGAGTTCCGCTACCCCGACCTGGAGGAGCTGACCCGGGCCCTGGGCCGGGAAATGCCGGAGGGTTGGGGATTACCGCAGAACCACCCCGGCGCCGCCGCCACCTCCTTTGCCACCGAAAATTTTGGCCGCCTGATCGTGCCCGAGGATCAAATCACCACCTTTCCCGCCGGGCTGCTGGGGGTGGGCGAATTTCAGCGCTACGTGCACCTGGAAGCCCCCCGCGGCGCGCCTTTCGGGTTTCTGCAATGCGTGGATGAGCCGGGTCTTTGTTTTGTGGTGGCCGAACCTGCCGGGATAGCCCCGGATTTTCGTCTCAACGGCTTCGCCGGCGCCGCCCAGCAGTTGGAAGCCGCCAGCGTCCAGGACCTGAAGGCCCTGGTTATCTTGACCATCCCACCGGGGCGGCCCCGGGAAGCGACCGCCAATTTGCTGTGCCCGGTCCTCATCAACCCTGCCCGGCGCCGCGGCAAGCAGGCAATCATGGAAAGCCCGCATTATTCCTCGAAATGTCCGGTCCTTCCCGAATCAGGCTCCGACTGAAAATTCCAACTTGGCAACCGGTATCCTGCCTCCGCGGCCTGCCTGACCTCCCCTTGACATAAAAAGGCGGGCCCGGGGGCCCGCCTGGGTCATGCCGCCTGCAGACGACTCACATGGGTTTGGTTTCCAGGGTGGACTCCTCTCCCAGGAACTTCCAAGGGGAGGGCCCGGATTCAGGCACACCGATGTCGTAGTCGAAAAGGTCCTTCACCAGGGCGTTGCCCTTCTTGTAGAGCACCCGCAAGGGGATGTCCGCGGGGCAGTTTTCTTCGCACAGCCCGCAGTCGATGCAGCGCCCGGCCATGTGGATGGCCCGCACCAGTTGGAAGATGGTGTCGGGCGGCACCATGCCGGTGCTCATGAGGTCGGGGTGCTCGAGGGCGCACTCTTTGCAGAAGCACATGGGACAGACGTCCCGGCAGCCGTAGCACTTGACGCACTTCTGAAAATGGTCCAGCCACTCCTTAAAGGCTTCTTCCCCGGACAGGGCCTCGATGCGGCTGACCCGGGCGCTCTTGGCCACCGGCTGGCATTTCTCGCCGTAGTCGATGACCGAAGTCCAGGGGCCAGGGCACTCGCAGTAATCGGCCTGGGCCTGGGAGCAGGCAACCCCCACCAGCACCACCTTCTCCGGGTCCAGTTGCCCCCACTTGTAGAGCTCGTTGAGTCCCCGCTCGTCGCAGCCCCGCGCCTGGATGGCGAAAGTGGCCTCGGGGTTGGCCGCGGCCACCTGCTGCAACAGCTTGTCCAGGGGGTAGCGGGCCTCGTCCGGGGCCACGATGGCCCGGTCCACTTCCTCTAATTTATCGGGGCTGAAGAAGTGGGGCAGCGGATGGGAGTCCTTCACGATGTAGCCGACGTATCCGGCGACCTTACCTTCTTTGAAGAGATTACGAACTTTATCACGCAGCCTGTCCATGGAACATTTCCTTATAACTGGTCGTCATAACGTTAATAAAAATCAAAACCAGCAGGGGCGCACCCTGGTATGCTCCCAAAAGGGCTGACACCTGGGTCGGCCCCGACAAATTCTCTAGGCCGCCACCCGGGTCGCCATTTTCAGGCGGGAGGGGCCCATCTTTTTAATTTTTTCGGTGAAGTTCCGCACAACTTCCGCAAACTTAGGGCCTTCCGCGGCGGAGATCCATTCCAGGTGGAGGCGGCCCTCTTCGTAGCCGGTGAACTTCAGGAGATCCTGAAGAAACCGCATGCGCTTGATGGTCATGTAATTGCCCCGGATATAGTGGCAGTCCCCGATATGGCAGCCGCCGATGAGCACCCCGTCGGCTCCCTTCTGGAAGGCCCGCAGCACGTGGTGTTGCGAGACCGTGCCGGAGCACATGACCCGGATGACCCGGAGGTTGGGCGGATATTGCAGTCGAGAAACACCCGCCAGGTCAGCCCCGGCATAGGTGCACCAGTTACAGAAAAAGCCGATGATCTTCGGTTCGAACTCTTTTCCAGGCATATCTGAACCTTTTCTCTTTAGTTTTGGTTCTCTTAGCGCCTTGGCGCCCTGGCGCCAACCTCCCACCCAAAGGCGCAAAGTTTCAAAGAAGAATCAGCCCGCGGCCTCCTCCATTTCATCCAGATCTCTCAGCGCCTCATCCACCTGGGTGTAAATCTGCTTGTGGCTGAAGCCGAACAGGGTGATGCACTCGGAGGGGCAGTTGGCGGCGCAGGTGCCGCAGCCCTTGCACAGGGCCTGGTTGACTTCCGCCACTTTTTCGTCTTCTTTGAAAGTGATGGCCCCGAAGGGACAGACCCCGACGCAGGCCTGGCATCCCGAACACATCGCCGGGTCAACCTGGGCCACCACGCCGCCGGCCCGGATGGCATCCTGGGACAGGACCACCGCGGCCCGGGCCGCCGCGGCCTTGGCCTGGGCGATGGCTTCATCCATGGGTTTGGGATAATGAGCCAGTCCGGCCACAAAGACGCCGTCGGTGGCGAAGTCCACCGGCCTGAGCTTCATATGGGCTTCCAGGAAGAAGCCGTCGTTGTTTAAAGGCACCTTGAACAGCTGGGCCAGCTTCTCCTGTTCCTTAACGATGATGGCCGAGGCCAGGGTTAACACATCGGGGTTCAGGTGCACCGGGATCCCCAAGATGTGGTCGATCACCGTCACGGTCAGGCTGCCGTCGGCGGCTTGTTCCACTTTGGGCTTGTTTTCCAGGTCGAAGCGGATGAAGATTACGCCTTTTTCCCGGGCCTCTTTGTAGAGGTTTTCCCGCAGGCCGTAGGTGCGCAGATCCCGGTACAGGACGTAGACGTCCATGTCGGGATTGAT
>JBGPBR010000256.1:0-3750 GCA_041481325.1 Desulfobaccia bacterium | reverse complement strand
TCAAGGCCTACCAGGACGAAATCCGGGGCAAAATCCGGAACATGTACGGCTTCACCGAGCTCCCCGAAGAGATCGAGTCCTACATCCAGGCGGCCTCCGCCGAGCCCGCCATGGAGGAATCCGCCATCTTCGACGCGGTGGTGGACATCATGGTGGCCGGGGAATACGACTACTACATCTACGACCTGGTCCCCCTGGGCCACGCCCTTTATTATCTCTCCATGGCCACGGTCTACGACGCCTGGATCGACAAGATCACCTCGCTTCGGGAGCAGATGCGGGAGTACGACCAGGTGGCGGCCCATATCAAGCGCGACCAGACCCTGGACGAAGACGCCATCCTGGAGGAGCTCCTCTACATCAAGGACCGCATCCAGACCAGCTCCCGCATCCTCACCGACCGGGAGCGCACCGCATTCTTCTTCGTGCTGGTGCCCGAAGAGATGATCATCCTGGACACGGTGAAGGCCGCGGAGCTCTTCAGCCGCTTCAAGGTGCCCCTCTCCGGTTACATAGTGAACCGGGTGCTCCCCGAGGACCTGTGGACCGAGGACATCCCCGAGTTCCTGCGGCACCGCCTGGAGCAGCAGGTGCGGTATCTGGCCAAGATCAACGAGACCTTCGGCGCCCAGGTGCTCACCCAGGTGCCGGAGCTGGAGCGGGACGTCACCGGGCTCACCATGATCTCCCGGGTGGCGGACCTTCTGTTCAGGTGAGGACCATGGAAGCAAAGATCACCACCGGCATGCGGCAGTTTCTCGCGGACCATCCCGAGGCCCGGTTCCTGTTTTTCGGCGGCAAGGGCGGAGTGGGCAAGACCGTGATGGCCGGGGCCACGGCCCTCTATCTCGCCGGCCAGGGGAAGCGGACCCTGTTGGCCTCCACCAACCCGGTGCACTCGCTCTCCGGCCTGTTGGAACGGGACGTCTTCGGCCGGATCACGGCCCTGCCGGGACATCCCCAGGCCTTCGCCTACGAGATCGACACCTCGGAGACCATCGAGAAGTCGAAGCGGGAGATTCGGGAAAAGATCAATTATTTTCTCCGCTTCGCCGACCTGCACGTCAAGGCCGACGAATTCGTGGACGCGGCCACCTTAAACCCGGCCTTCGAAGAGTCGGCCATGTTCGAGAACATGCTGGACCTGATGTTCAGCGGCGAGTTCGACGCCTACGTCTTCGACACCGCCCCCACCGCCAACGCCCGGCGGCTCCTGGGCATGTCCAAGGTTTACTCCCTGTGGGTAGACAAGATGATGCGCAGCCGGGAGGAGGCCACATCCCTGCGCCAGTTGCTGTCCTTTTCCAGGAAAAAGGAAGAGGCCGACCCCCTGATGGATTACCTGGTGAAATTCCGGGAGCGCATGGGCCACGCCCAGGAGCTGCTCACCGACCCGGCCCAGACCGCCTTCTTTTTCGTCACCTTACCCGAGGCCCTGCCCATTGCGGTCATCACCCGTTTTCTCAAATGGTTCCTTGACTTCGGCATCCCGGTGGGCGGCATCGTGGTGAACGGGCTGCTCCCTGCGGGCGACCCGGCCAAGACCCCGGAGTTCGTCCGCAACCGCCGGCAGATGCAGGCCGAGCATCTGGAGACCATCTGGCGGCTCTTCGACGGCCAGGTACGGGCCCTGGTGCCCCTGTTCGAAACTGAGATCCACGGCCTCGCCGCCCTGAACCGCCTGGCGGAGACGTTGTTTGAATAGTTGTTGGTTTTCGGTTGAGAGACCAATTAGAACCGGTCCTTGCGTGAAAACGGCCATTGGAAAATCCGACAACTAAGCCCCTGATTATGCCCACCGAAAACCGAAAACCGAAAACCGAAAACCCTCCCAAGCCCATTCGCATCGCCATCCTGGTGAACCGGGAAAGATTCGCCTGCCAGCCGGTGACCCTCCCCTTTTCCCTGGAGGGCTATCCGCCGGTGGAAATCGAGCTTTTCGGCCGGGAACCGGGCCAGGCCGACGAGCGGCCCGTCAACCCCCTGCCATCGCTTAAACCCGGGGACTTCGACCTGGTCCTGGATGGGGAGTTTCTTACCGAGGGCTTTGCCGCCTTGACCCAGGAAAATTGGCGCAACCTCATTGCCGGCCCTGCGGCCCAGGTGCTGGCCGGGCTCCTCTGCCAGCTGGAGGAGATCCGGCAAAAGCAGGAAATCAACGTCGGCATCATCAACCGCGCCACCGACGCCATCGTCACCATCAACGAGGACCACGTTATCATCGGCTACAACCTGGGGGCCGAGCAGATTCTCGGCTACTCCCGGGCCGAGGCCCTGGGCCAGGACCTGAGCATCATTATCCCGATCCCCTACAAGGAAGCGCATCGGGATTACGTGCGGCGTTACGTGGCCACCCGGGAGGCCCGGGTGATCGGCAAGCACGCGCGCCTCACCGCCCAGCGCCGGGACGGCCGCGAATTTCCCATGAGCATTTCCTTTTCCGTGGCCGAAATCCGGGACAACCTTTATTTTACCGGGGTCATCCGGGACATCAGCGAACAGAAGGAGATGGAGGACCGCCTCATCCAATCCGAGCGCCTGGCCGCGGTGGGCAACACCGTGACCCATATCGCCCACGAAATCAAGAACCCGCTGCTCATTATCGGCGGCTTCGCCCGCCAACTTCTCAAGGTTGAAGGGCTGAACGACAAATCCCGCCAGAAACTGAACATCATCGCCGAGGAAGTGAGCCACCTGGAAGAGATGGTGGCGGAGATGCGGGATTTCGTACGCCGCCCCGAGGCCCGAAAGCGCCCGGGGAGATTGGAAGCCCTGCTGGACGAGGTAGTGGAGCTGTTCAAGGATACCTTGGAGGAGCACCACATCCGGGTGCGCCGGATGGCAGAAGGCTCCCTGCCGCCGGTCCCCTTCGATTACCAGCAATTACGCCAGGTCCTCATCAATCTCTTGAAGAACGCCCTGGAGGCCATGCCCCGTGGCGGAGAGGTCACCGTGGCCAGCCGCCTCCACGGGTCTCACGCCGAGATCAGCGTCATCGACACCGGCGAAGGCATGGTCCCCGACGTGTTGAACAATGTCTTTCAACCCTATTTCACCACCAAGGAGAAGGGCACGGGCCTGGGACTGGCCATCAGCCAGGACATCGTCCGGGACCATGGCGGGGTCATCAGCGCGGACAGCACCCCGGGGCAGGGCTCCACCTTCACCATCCAGTTGCCGCTGGAAGAGGTGGAGGTCTCAGCCCCCGGCATTGAAAAGAAAGATTAGACCCTGGAGACTGGAATAATTTCTTTCATGGAAACCAACCTGGCGGTTGAATCCGCCCCGGCGCTCCTGGAGGTCAAGAACCTCCAGGTTCACTTCGACACCCTCAAGGGCCAGATGCGGGCGGTGGCCGGGGTGAGCTTCGCGCTCAGCCCCGGCGAGACCCTGGGCCTGGTGGGGGAGTCGGGCTGCGGCAAGACCGTCACCGCCCTGTCCATCCTGCGCCTGTTGCCCGCGCCCCAGGCCACGGTCACCGGCGAGGTCCGCTTCCAGGGCGAAGACCTGCTGCCTCTCCCCGAAGACCGCCTGCGCCATATCCGGGGCGACCGCATCGCCATGGTCTTCCAGGAGCCCATGACCGCCCTGAACCCGGTGCTCACCATCGGCGAGCAGGTCATGGAGTCCCTGCGCCTGCACCGGGGCTTGGGCCACCACCAGGCCAAGAGTGAGGCCGTCCTCGCCCTCAACCGGGTGGGGCTCCCCGACGCCGAGCGCCGCCTGGGGCAGTATCCCCATCAGCTCTCG
>JBGPBR010000255.1:0-3762 GCA_041481325.1 Desulfobaccia bacterium | reverse complement strand
CGGCCGGCCCCGGCGGGGCGAGCAGGAGGAGATCCTGAAGCGCTCCTTGGACGCGGTGGAGCTGTGGGACGAAGTCAAGGACCGTCTTAAGACCTCGGCCCTGGCCCTCACCGAGGAGCAGCAGCAGCGGCTGTGCATCGCCCGCCTGCTGGCGGTGGAGCCGGAGATTCTCCTGATGGATGAGCCCTGCTCGGCCCTGGACCCCTTGGCCACCCTCAGGATCGAGGAACTCATGCAGGAGCTTAAAAAAAACTACACCATCATCATCGTCACCCACAACATGCAGCAGGCGGCCCGGGCCTCGGATGAGTCCGGGTTCATGCTCCTGGGGGAACTCATCGAGTTCGGCCCCACGGCCAGGATGTTCACCCGGCCCCAGGATATCAGGACGGAGGATTATATTACGGGGAAGTATGGATAGGTTTCTAATAAATTATTTGTTTGATTACGGTGGAATCATGTGCTATTGTGAATCCAACAAATTTGCATACTTATGGCGATAGAACAAATGATAGAAGCTTTATAGACTGTAAGATTTGCTTCTAATTTGGGAGTTATTGGGTCTGGTGTTGTGGTTTTTGAGACCGAGCGAATTTTTGACAGAATTTTTCAGTCAGCCCCATAAGGATTACTCACAATGAAACGAGCCTTTACCATAATAGTTGAAAGGGACCCCGAGAGCGGCTGGCTGGTGGGGGAAGTGCTGGAACTCCCCGGATGTTACACCCAGGCGCAAGACCTACCTTCCCTGGAGAGCAACATGCGCGAAGCCATAGCCGCCTACCTTAAGTCCAGCGATCTAGAAGAACCGTTGTCATCTTTCGTTGGGACCTGGCAAGTGGAGATATCGGCTTGACCAGGTTGCGCCTGGTTCCCTACCTGGAATTGAAAAAGGTGGTCGAGGCGGTGGGTTTTGGCTGGGTCAGGTGCGAAGGCAGTCACAACGTTTTCCGGCACCTATCCGGCCGAATCGTGGTTATCCCTGACCACGGCTCCCAGGTTGTTGTCCGGCCGCTGCTGCGAAAAATCCTTAGAGATCTTGGGCTTTCTCCAGAGGATTACCAGCGGCTCTTGGACGAGCAATAACTTCCCAGATTCTTTACTTCCCGCTCAAATGGTCCAGCACCCGGGCGATGGCGCTGATGTCCTCGTCGCCCCAGCCCAAGGCCCAGCCGGCGCGATAGAGGTGCAGCAGGGTGTGGGCCGCGGGCACCGAAGCCCCCAGTTCGAAGGCGGTGTCCACCACGAACTTGCAGTCCTTGGCCAGGTGTTTCAGGGGAAAGGCCGGCGGGTAATTTTTCTCTCTCAGGTTCGCGGCCTTTACCTGGAACATGGGAGCGTTCATGGCCCCGGAGGCCACCGTCTCCAGCATGGCGTCGAAGTCCAGGCCGCCCATTCGGCCGAAGTTCAGGGCCTCGGCGAAGCCTTCCATCATCACTCCCAGGAGGAGGTTGATGAACATCTTCATCATGGAGCCCTGCCCTACCCGGCCGCAGTAAATGACCTTCTTGCCCATGGTCAGGAGCAGGGGTTCCAGTTCCTTGATCCTTTCGGGTTTTCCCCCCGCCAGAATCACCAGGGACCCTTCTTCAGCGGGCTTTTTGGTGCCCGACACCGGGGCGTCGATAAAGGCGGCCCCCGCGGCCGCGACCTGGACCGCGATTTCCTTGGTAAAGCCGGGGGACACGGAACTCATGTTGATGAACACCTGGTCGGGGCCCAGGGCCTCGGCCGCGCCCCGGGGGCCCCAGAGCAGTTCGTAGAGGGCCTCGGGCCCGGTGACCATGGCGATGATGACGTCCGCCCCCGCCGCCAGGGCCTGGGGGCTGGGGGCCACCGCCGCCCCCAGGTCGGCCAGGGGCCCGGCCTTGTCCGGGGTGCGGTTATAAACCGCGAGGGGATAGCCCCCCTTGAGAATATTGGCGGCCATGGCGCTTCCCATGATGCCCAAGCCCATGAATCCAACTTTGGGTTTCATATTATCCTCCTGCCCGACAGATTAATGGGGACGGAAAATTGATTGCCTTCCCCGCACCCTACCCTCTCCTCCATGGGGGAGAGGGGATAATGAAGGAATTACTGCGGGGCCCAAATTAATAAATCCCGCCAAGACGCAACGCCCCTAAATTATGGCTGAAAGCTGATCGCGGCCAGCTTTTATCCTAACTACTGGGGTGGAATTTTAAAAGGTTAAGGCTTAACATAGCCAGAAAAAAATCACGGAGAGCATGCAGATGGCGAAACTTATTCCCGGCGACCCGGCCCCGGATTTTCAGTTGCAGGATCAACAGGGCAACCCCGTAAGACTGGCGGATTTGGCGGGGCGCAAGGTCCTGGTCTATTTCTACCCCAAGGCCGACACCCCGGGCTGCACCCGGCAGGCGTGCAGTATCAGGGACGCCAGGGCGGAACTGGCCGACCTGGGCCTCACCGTGCTGGGCCTCAGCCCCGATTCGGCGGCGCGGCAGCAGAAGTTCGACGCCAAATACGGCCTGGCCTTTCCGCTGCTGGCCGACGTGGACCACCGGGTGGCCGAGGCTTACGGCGCTTGGGGGGAGAAGAAGAGTTACGGCAAGACCACCCAGGGGATCATCCGGTCGTCATTTCTGATTGATGAGCAGGGAAAAATCCTCCAGGCCTGGTACGGAGTCAAGCCCGAAGACACGGTCCCCAAGGCCCGGCGGGCCTTGGGCTGATACCCTTGCATACCAAAATGCCAGCAAACAGGTAATTTAATGGTAGCCGCAGGCCGGCGCGGCCCCGGCGAGACGCCGGGGCCAGCAGGAAAAGTCAGCAAAGAATAGACAATCGACCGCAAGTCGATATCAGGGCCCATGATAGAAAGGCTTTGGGAGAGGGGGCCGAGGCTTGCAGCCCCGGCCCCCCTGGTTGGTTTACGTCGGTGCGGGCCCCTATCCTGAGAGTTCGGATTTGTAGATGGGGAGGTAGCGGCTGCCCAGGTCGAAGACCAGGATGCCGCCGGCGATGAAGGCCAGGGTCATAATGATCTCCACCGCGGAGGGGAAGTAGTTCACCTGCCGGTAGCCGCCGTAGGAGGTGAGGGAGACGTTGAACCGGTTCAGCACCACCCCGAAGGCCGCCAGGCCCGCAGCCCAGTAGAGACCGGTCACCGAGCTGCGCACTTCCTTGAAGCTCAGCAGCAGGGCCGGCAGGGCCACGGTGCCGAAGAGCTCCAGGTAAAAGAAGAAGTGGGCCTTATCCAGGGTCCAGACCGTCGCCCCCCGGGCGTAGAGGTCGGTCACCTTCATGGCAAAGTAGACCAGGAGCGCCACCGCCAGCCCCTTGCTGAGGGAGGAGAGCAGCTTCACTTCCGACTTTCTCTTGTAGGCCCAGGAGCTGATGAGGCTCTCCAGGGTCACCACGCTCATGCCGCCGATGATGGCCGAGGTGAAAAAGAGCGGCCCTATGGCCCGGGAGGCCCACAGGTCGCTCATCTTCTCGGGCATCAGGAGATAAAGCGCCCCCAGGTACGACTGGTGCAGGGTGGAGAGCATGATGCCCGCCACCACCAGGACCAGATAGATCTGGCGGAAGAAGCGCACCAACTCGTCCTTTTTCCACTTCTCCAGGGCAAAGATGAAGATGTCGATCCCCAGGACCGTGGTGTAGAGCATGACGCACCAGGAGACCTCGAAGAGCACCGAGTGGGTGTTCCACATCACCATGGGGTGCCAGATGCGCCAGGGCTGGCCCAGGTCGAAGAACAGCCCCACCACGAAGATGAGGTAGCCGATGAAGGCG
>JBGPBR010000254.1:0-3773 GCA_041481325.1 Desulfobaccia bacterium | reverse complement strand
GCCGGCCAGGGCCAAGGTTTGTCCCAGGGCTTCCAGCTCGGGATCGCTCAGCGCCCCGAACTGCTCCACCACCCGGGCGATGCTGTGGCTGGGCTGAAAGCGGTTGCAAAAGGGGTCGATCCCCTGGGCCCGGAGTTCTTCGAGCTTTTGCAGACGCTGGTTTTTAAGGTAGTCGGATTGGGCCATGAGCCGGTTCTCGGGAAATAGCCGCGGACTTTGCGACATTTTTCATAAACTTCAAATTTTTAGATTATTCCAGGCCCATAGTCAAGCCCTAGATGCAAAGGAGGGCCGGGGCCGCGGCCCTGCTTCTTTTCTGCGCCGCCGCACATTGCCCAGGCCCATGGCTTTGGAGTTTGTAGCCGGCCTCAAGAAAATCCGGGAAAATCTCGAATGTTATTGAAAAGTTGTAGACAGCCTCGGATTTTGGTAATATCCATTAAAAATATGGTTTCGGTAGAATCATTTACTCTTGAGGTTGCGACCACGGCAGGAACCGACATTGTCGACCTCACGGCCGCGGTGGCCCGGGAGGTGGGCCGAACCGAGGTGAGAGCGGGGCTGCTGACCCTGTTCATTCCCGGCTCCACCGCCGCCCTGACCACCATTGAATTTGAGACCGGCGTGGTGAACGACTTGCGGGCCGCCATCGAGCGGCTCTTTCCTCAAAATATTCCATATGAGCACGACCGCCGCTGGGGCGACGGCAACGGCTACGCCCACGTGCGGGCCGCATTTCTCAAACCTTCCCTGAGCCTACCCATCGACCGCGGACAGCTCCGGCTGGGCACCTGGCAGCAAATCGTCTTGCTAGACTTTGACAACCGGCCCCGGTCGCGCCAGGTCTGGGGGCAGGTCATGGGAGTCGGGCCATCAAACCCTTGAAGTCAGCCAAACCGGGCGCCGGCGCCATGAGTACCAAGCTTACCCTGGCGGACAACTCCCTGGCCCAGATGCTTTACGGCGAGCACGGCAAGAACCTCCAGATCGTCAGCCGCAGCCTGGGGGTGAAGGCCGAGGCCCGGGGCAACCAGGTGACCCTGGCGGGCCGGGAGTCCGACGTCCACCTGGCCCAGCGGGTCCTCCTGGAACTCTACGAACTCCTGGCCTCGGGCTACCCGGTGGTGTCCCAGGACGTCCAGTACACCATCAAGATCCTCCAGGACAAGGAGAGCGCCTCCGTCAAGGAGATCTTCCTGGACACGGTGTACATCTCCGCCATGAAGCGGCGCATCTCTCCCAAGAGTCTCAACCAGAAGCGCTATATCGAAGCCATCCGCACCCACGACCTCGTCTTCGGGGTGGGCCCCGCCGGCACCGGCAAGACCTATCTCGCCATGGCCATGGGAGTGGCCGCCCTGATGAACCAGGAGTTCATCCGCATCGTCCTGGCCCGGCCCGCGGTGGAGGCCGGCGAAAAGCTCGGGTTCCTCCCCGGCGACTTGGCGGAGAAGGTCAATCCCTACCTGCGGCCCCTCTACGACGCCCTCTATGATATGATGGATTTCGAAAAGGCCTCGCGCCTGGTGCAGCGGGGCATCATCGAAGTGGCGCCCCTGGCCTTCATGCGGGGCCGGACCCTGAACGACTCCTTCGTCATCCTGGACGAAGCCCAGAACACCACCTCCGAGCAGATGATGATGTTCCTGACCCGCCTGGGGTTCGGCTCCAAGGCGGTGATCACCGGCGACGTCACCCAAATAGACCTGCCCGCCGGGGCGGTCTCCGGGCTGGTGGAAGCCCGGGAACTCCTGGCAGACGTGGAGGGCATCGCTCTGATTCACTTCACGGAACGGGACGTGGTGCGCCATCCCCTGGTGCAAAATATTATCCGGGCCTATGAGAGCCGCCGGGCCCGACGGTCGGCCCCCCCCTCGGAGCACCCCGATGCCTGAGAAAGAACCGGCTGATAAAATCAGCCGCATCTTCGGCCTGGGGCGCCTCCGGCAGAAGCTCCCCCTGGGCCTGTCCCGCAAGAAATTTCCCTGGCCCCCCCAAGGCCGGGCCGCCAAGATCATCCTGCTCCTCGCCCTGAGCCTGTGCCTCAGCTTCATCCTGGCCCCCAAGACCACCATGCCCCTGCGCAAATATCAGGTGGGGGAAGTGGCCCGGGAAAACGTCAAGGCCATCGGGGACATCCTGGTGGAGGACCTGGAGACCACCGCCCAGAAACAGCGGGAATTGCTGGCCCTGACCCCGCCGGTCTTCGACCTCCAGGAGGAGATGGCGAACCAAGTGTTGGCCCGTTTGCAAAAGGCCCTGGACTTCATGCGGCGCACCAACCAGGACCTCCGGCAATCCCTTCAGGGAGCCCGGGCCGGTGCCAAACCCGCCCGCAAAGGAGCCGTTTCCTACCGGGCCCTGATGGAACACAAGGCCGAGTTCGACAAGCTCCTGGGCGCCTCCATCCCCAACCCCACTTTTCACCTCCTGGCCAAGGGTGACTTCTCCCCTTATCTGGAGGCCATGGTTAGCCAGGTCCTGGCCCAGTTCTTCAACCAGGGGGTGATCAGCAGCCGCACCATCCTCGCCCCGGAGCTCAAAGAGATCGTCTTGCGCCGCCTACCCTCCCGCAAAGAGGCGCTGGAGCGGCGGCCTTTTCCCTTCGTGGAACTGGACGAAAGCCGCAAGGCCGCAGCCGGCTATTGCCGGGAAGTGGCGGCGGAGTTCTCTCCCGCGGAACGCTGGCTGGTTTGCGACCTGACCCAATATCTACTGATGCCCAACGTCTCCCCCAACTGGGCTGAGACCCACGAGCGCCAGCAGGTCCGCCTGCAAGAATTGAAGCTGGTGTACTTCAACGTCAAGCGGGGCGAAATGCTGGTGCGGGAGGGGGAACGCCTGACGCCTCTGGATCTGGCCAAGCTCCAGGCCCAGGCCAAGATCTACCCCCGCAGCCGGGCCCTCCTGGTCTTTCTGGGCATTTTCGCCAGCCTCAGCCTGCTCCTGGCGGTCTGCTACCAACTGGCCCGCCTGTCCCTGCGGCAGTTCCCCGACCAACTGCGGGACCTGGCCTTCATTTCGGCCCTGATCCTGGGCGGCATCCTGGTGAACAAGGGCTTGCTGCTCCTGGGAGAAAGCCTGGTGCGGCACCATCCCCTGGCGGCGCAGAATTTGGTCTACCTGCTGCCCCTGGGCCTGACCCCCATATTCGCCGCCATGTTCCTGGGACTGGAGACCGGCGCCGGAGTGGCCTTCCTGAGCGCCACCTTCACCGCCCTCATGGTGGACAAGCCGTTTCCCCTGTTTCTGTACTTTGTGGTGGCCGGCATGGTGGCGGTGTGGGGCGTCAAAAACTGCGGCCGGCGCAGCGCCCTGATCCGCGGCGGACTGTACATCGGACTGGCCAACCTCATCATGGTGGCGGCCTTCAAAATGCTGGAGTTCCCCTTTGCCGCCGGAGACCTGCTGAACGCCGAGGTCTTTGCCCTGAGCGGCGGCTTGCTCACCGGCATCCTGGCCCTGGGATTGACCCCCATCATGGAGACGGGCTTCCGCTATTCTTCCAATATCCGCCTCCTGGAATTGCTCAATCTGGACCAGCCGGTCCTCAAGGACCTCATGCTCCTGGCCCCCGGGACCTACCACCATTCCCTGGTGGTGGGCCAGATGGTGGAAGCCGCGGCCGAGGCCATCGGCGCCAACTCCATGCTGGCCAAGGCCGCGGCCTACTATCACGACATCGGCAAGATCAAAAAACCGGGCTACTTCGTGGAAAACCAGGTGGCCGGCGAAAACAAGCACGAAAAGCTGGCCCCCTCCATGAGCAGCCT
>JBGPBR010000253.1:0-3792 GCA_041481325.1 Desulfobaccia bacterium | reverse complement strand
GGTCTTATTACTCAGGTCACAAAATAGATTAACTCGGGCGATGAAACAGGTTGATAATGGGGGAGGGGGCCAGGTGTCAAAGACCACTGCTCCCCCGGCCCTCCCCTCAAGTTAACTAATTTTCTGCTCCGATTAATAAGTCGGGATTTTCTCCTTGGAGCCCAGGGCGGCTTTGAGAAATTCCCGGTTCAGGCGGGCGATGTTGCTGATGGAGATGCCCTTGGGGCATTCCATCTCGCATTCTTTATGGTTGGTGCAGTTGCCGAACCCCAGCTGGTCCATCCGGGCCACCATGGCCAGGGCCCGTTTGGCGGCTTCCGGGCGCCCGTGGGGCAGCAGCGCCAACTGGGAGAGCTTGGCGCCGGTAAAGAGCATGGCCGCGGCATTGGGGCAGGCCGCCACGCAGGCGCCGCAGCCGATGCAGGCGGCCGCGTCCATGGCCAGGTCGGCATTCTCCTTGGGGACCGGCAGGGAGTTGGCTTCGGGGGCCTGGCCGGTGTTTACCGAAATAAAGCCGCCGGCCATGATAATTTGGTCCAGGGCGGCGCGGTCCACGGCCAGGTCTTTGATGAGGGGAAAGGCCCGGGCCCGGTAGGGTTCGATGACGATGGTGTCGCGGTCGGCAAAATGCCGCATATGGAGCTGGCAGAGGGTGGTCTCCCGATCCGGGCCGTGGGGCCGGCCGTTGACCACCGCGCCGCACGTGCCGCAAATGCCTTCCCGGCAATCGTGGTCGAAGGCGATGGGCTCCCGGCCTTCCAGGGTGAGGCCCTCATTGACGACGTCCAGCATCTCCAGGAAGGACGCATCCGTTGAAATATTCTCCGCCTTACAGGTTTCCAGGCGACCCTGGCCGCCTGGCCCCCGCTGCCGCCAGACTTTCAGGGTGAGATTGATGGTCTTGCCGCTCACTTGTAGCTCCTCGTCGCTAATTTGACAAACTCAAAGACCAGGGGTTCCTTTTGGAAGATGGGGGCCTTACCCTCTCCGGCATATTCCCAGACCGCCACGTGGCACATGTTGTCATCGTCCCGCCAGGCTTCATGGTCCTCGGTCTGAAAGGCCTCGTTGAAATGGCAGCCGCAGGATTCCCGGCGAGCCAGGGCATCTGCGATCATGATGTCGGCGAACTCCAGGAAATCCGCCACCCGGCCGGCGTTTTCCAGGCTTTGATTGAAGTCGGCCTCAGAGCCCGGCACCGTGACATTTTCCCAGAATTCCCCCCTGAGATCGGCCACGAGCTGCAGGGCCTTGGTCAGACCTGCATCGGTGCGGCCCATGCCGCAATGCTCCCACAGGATAGCGCCCAGCTCCCGGTGAAAGCTCGCAACCGTCCGCTTTCCCTTGATCTTGAGCAGGCGTTCCACCCGTTGCCGGGTGGCCGCTTCCGACTCCTGAAAGGCCTCATGGTCCTCGGTGACTTCCGGGAGCCTGGCACCGGCCAGGTAGCCGCCCATGGTGTAGGGGATGACGAAGTAGCCGTCGGCCAGGCCCTGCATCAGGGCGCTGGCCCCCAGGCGGTTGGCCCCGTGGTCCGAGAAGTTGGCCTCGCCCAGGACAAAGAGTCCCGGGATGGTGCTCATGAGGTTGTAATCCACCCACAGGCCGCCCATGGTGTAGTGGGCGGCCGGATAGATCATCATGGGGGTCTTATAGGGGTCCTGGGCCACGATCTTCTCATACATCTGGAACAGGTTGCCGTACCGGGCCTCGATCTCGGCTTTTCCCAGCCGGTTGATGGCGTCGGCGAAATCCAGATAGACCGCCCGCCCGGTGGGGCCCACCCCCTGGCCCTGGTCGCACATGAGCTTGGCGGCCCGGGAGGAGATGTCCCGGGGGGCCAGGTTGCCGAAACTGGGATAGATGCGCTCCAGGTAATAATCCCGTTCCTCTTCGGGGATCTGCTCCGGAGGCCTCTGGTCTCCCGGCTTTTTGGGCACCCAGACCCGGCCGTCGTTGCGCAGGCTTTCGCTCATCAGGGTCAGCTTGGACTGGTAGTCGCCGTGCACCGGGATGCAAGTGGGGTGGATTTGGGTAAAGCAGGGGTTGGCAAAACCGGCCCCTTTTTTGTAAGCGCGAAAGCTCGCAGTCACATTGCAGGCCATGCCGTTGGTGGAAAGATAAAAGACGTTGCCGTAGCCGCCGGTGGCCAGGACCACCGCGTGGGCCGCATGGCGCTCGATTTCCCCGGTTATCAGGTTCCGGACCACGAGCCCCCGGGCCTGGCCGCCCACCACCACCAGGTCCAGCATCTCCCGGCGGGGGAACATGGTAACCCGGCCCGCGGCCACCTGGCGCATCAAGGAGCTATAAGCCCCCAGGAGGAGCTGCTGGCCGGTCTGCCCCCGGGCATAAAAGGTGCGGGACACCTGGGCGCCGCCGAAGGAGCGGTTGGCCAGCAGGCCGCCGTATTCCCTGGCAAAGGGAATCCCCTGGGCCACGCAATGGTCGATGATCAGGTTCGAGACCTGGGCCAGGCGGTGGACATTGCCTTCCCGGGCCCGGAAATCCCCGCCTTTGATGGTGTCGTAGAAGAGCCGCCAGATGCTGTCGCCGTCGTTGGGGTAGTTTTTGGCGGCGTTGATGCCGCCCTGGGCCGCGATGCTGTGGGCCCGCCGGGGGCTGTCCTGGATACAGAAAGTCTTGACGTTATAGCCCAGCTCCGCCAGGGAAGCCGAGGCGGAAGCGCCGGCCAGGCCGGTGCCCACTACGATGATTTCAAATTTCCTCTTGTTGGCCGGGTTCACCAGCTTCAACTCAAAACGGTGTCGGTCCCATTTCGCTTCCAAGGGCCCGGCGGGAATTTTGGCGTCAAGTTGCATCGAATGACCTCCCTATCTCATGGACAGAATGACGATGGGCAGCGAGCCGAAGCCGATGGCCATGATCACCGCAAGGGCCAGGCTCAGCTTTTCGATAAAGGGCATATATTTTGGATGGTTGGCCCCCACCGACTGCAAGGCGCTCCAGAGGCCGTGCCGGACATGGAAGGCGACGACCACCGTGGCGACCAGATAAATTGCCAGATAGACCTTGTGGGAGAAGAGGTCGGCGGCAATCTGAAAGATGTTCCGGGTGGTCTGGTCCACCAGATGGTGGGAAAAGTTGGCCAGGTGCACCCCGATGAAGGCCAGGATCAAGAGACCGGTATAGGGCATGGTTTGGGAACTGAAGGTGCGGCCGCCGCCGCTCTGGTCCACCGCGTACTTGACCGGCCGGGCGCGGCGGTTCTGGAAGAAGAGAAAGACCGCGGTAATTACATGGACGATTAAAGCTACCGCCATCCCCACTTCGGCCACCACCAGGAGGTTCCCCAAGGCGTGCAGGTGCTCGGCGTAGGCCGTGAACCCCGCCGGTCCGCCATAAATGCTCAAATTGCCCAACAGATGGGTGGCCAGAAACAGCATAAACAGCAGGCCGGTTATAGCCATCAAGTTCTTTTTGCCCACGGAGATGCTGAAGGTTCGCATAACCCAGTGCATCGATTTCTACCTTCTGAGGTTGGTGAATTTGATCAAAAGGAAGACCTGAAGATTTTAAAGTACATTAACAGCTTAACCCAGGGATGGAAATCGGACAATCTTTGCGGTCAAAAAATTTTCCCCGCGGGGCGACTGCCCGGAGGTCATCCCGCAGCAGACGCTAGGGCCGGCCTGGGGCCTGAAGCCGGGCCGCTTTCCCTGGTGGCCCAGGCGTCTTGCCGGCGCCGCGCCGGCTAAACGTTCCAGGCCAATTTGGGCCTTCCCCTGACAATGAAAGGGTTTTGGAGGGGCTGGTTTTAAACCCGCCCCT
>JBGPBR010000252.1:0-3800 GCA_041481325.1 Desulfobaccia bacterium | reverse complement strand
TCCCCACGAGGATGCCCCCGATAAGGACCAGGTTGTTGCGCAGCCATACGGCCATGGCAAACCTCCTTTACACCCCCGAGGCGCCAACTCCGGGGGAGAAGACGGGTTTAGACTCCGGCAAGGGTAACTACCCTTGCGGCGCGCATTTCAGCTTCAAGACCGGATCAACGCCAGCAACGCCATCTCCTCACCCCCTTTCGCCGTGATAACTGCCTTTGTTTCTCATTAATTTATCTTGACACCGGCGTCTCGCCTGTGCAGTCTTTTCTGATCGCTGCCCCCTGGCCCCTGCCTTATAAAAACCCGTGCCGCGCCAACAGTTCGGGGGTGACCCCCTCTTTGGCCAGCGCCTCCCGCCCCAACAGCCGGGCCACGTATTTGCCGATGATATCCGTCTCCAGGTTGACCCGGTCTCCCACCTTCAAGGCGGTCAGGGTGGTCTCTCGGGCGGTGAAGGGGATGATGTTCACGAAGAAGGCGTTCCCCTGGCAGGAATTCACGGTGAGGGAGACCCCGTCCACCGCGATGGAACCCTTTTCGATGACGAACCGGCTTAGGGCCGCGGGCATCTCGATCTGCAACTGGAAATGGGCCGGGCCGGACCTTAGGGCCCGGACCAGCCCCACGCCGTCCACGTGACCGGTGACCAGATGGCCGCCCAAGCGGTCCCCAAGCCTCAGGGATCTTTCTAAGTTTACCCGGTCCCCCACCTTTTTCAAGGGGAAAGTGGTGCGGGCCAGGGTCTCGGGGGAAACCTCGAAGGCCGCGGCCGGCGGAGTTAGGGCCACCACCGTGAGACAGGCCCCGGCCACCGCCACCGATTCCCCCAGGGTGAGTTCCGAGGCGGGAAAGGAAGTCTTGACCCGCAGGCGCAGGCCCTCGGCCATGGGCGTCAGGCCCCCGATTTCCCCGGTTCCTTCCACCAGTCCGGTGAACATGGCAAATAAACCTGAAGCGGCGAATTTATTCTATTATTTTATAACTATACCCGGCAGGAAGCAAACTCCTGCCTTGAAAAGTTCAAAGTTCAAGGTTCAAAGTTCAAAGTTCCTGTAGGGTGCGCACCGCGCCCCATAATAAAAGCCTACAACTTTTCATGACTTATGGGTGAGCCAAGGGCTCATGAATTACTGCTTGTGGACATCTTCATATTGCGCCCACCTCGCGGTCACGCCGGGTGGATGTGCTCCCCGGGCAGGCCCCGGAAGGCGTTCCGGGTGTCCACGATGATGCCCGCCTGGGAGGCGATCCAGGGATAGTCATAGGCCGAATGGTCCGTCACCAGGAGCACCAGATCGGCTTCCTTCAGGGTCTCGGCCGTAAGCGGGGTGGAGCTCATGTCAAAATCCGGGTAGTGCCGCATGCCGGCGCACCGGGGGATGTGGGGGTCGTTGTACGACAGCTGCGCCCCTTCCTTCTTCAGGAGCTGCATGATTTTGAGGGCCGGCGACTCCCGGTTGTCGTCCACGTCTTTCTTGTAGGCCAGACCCAGCACCAGGATCCGGGCCCCGTTCAGGGGCTTGCCGTAGCGATTCAGGACCTCGGCCACCCGGTGCGCCACAAAATAGGGCATGCCGCTGTTGATCTCTCCGGCCAGTTCGATGAAGCGGGTGGAAAAATCGTATTCCCGGGCCTTCCAGGTCAGGTAGAAAGGGTCGATGGGGATGCAGTGCCCACCCAGTCCGGGGCCGGGATAAAAGGCCTGGAACCCGAAGGGCTTGGTCCTGGAGGCCTCGATGACCTCGAAGATATCCAGGCCCATGCGCAGGCAGAGCATCTTCAGTTCATTTACCAGGGCAATGTTCACCGCCCGGTAGATGTTTTCCAGCAGCTTGCTCATCTCCGCGGCCTGGGTGGAGGACACCGGGATGACCCGGTCGATCACCTGGCTATAGAGCGCCACCCCGTGGTCCAGGCAGGCGGGCGTGATGCCGCCCACCACCTTGGGGATGGTGCGCACCTCGAACTGGGGGTTGCCCGGGTCCTCCCGCTCCGGCGAGAACACCAGGTAAAAATCCTCCCCCACCCGGAGCCTGGCGCCCAGGATGGGCAGCAGCAGCTCCGCGGTGGTGCCGGGATAGGTGGTGGACTCCAGGGAGACAAGCTGGCCGGGCCGCAGGGTGGCGGCAATCTGCCGGGTGGTGGACTCCACGAACCTGAGGTCCGGCTCCCGCTTGGCGGTGAGCGGCGTGGGCACGCAGATGATCAGGACGTCGGGGTCCCCCAGCCGGGCCATGTCGCTGCTGGCGGCAAACTGCCCGTTGCCCCCGGCCGGGGCCAGCAACCGGGCCAGGCTCGCCGCCGGAATGTGCTTGATGTAGGATTCCCCCCGGTTCAGGAGCTCCACCTTCCGGGGGTCGGTATCGAAGCCCATGACCCGAAAGCCCACCTGGCAGAAGCGCAGCACCAGGGGGAGTCCCACATATCCCAGGCCGATGATGCCTACCAATGCTTGCTTTTGTCTGATTTTTGCCAACAAGTCCATAGCTTGAATTCCTCGGTAATCCGGCTCGCCACGGCCGAATGGCAGGTTAACTGCCGGGGCCTGCCAATCCGTGATAGTGGAGATACCACTTGACGAACCGGGGGACCCCCAGGTCGATGGGGGTGGTGGGCTCAAAGGCCAGCTTCGCCCGGGCCCGGCCTATATCCGCAAAGGTGGCGGGGACGTCCCCGGGCTGGATGGGCAGAAGTTCTTGCACGGCCTTGAGGCCCAGTTCCTGCTCCAGCAGGACGATGACCCGGGGCAACTCTTCACAACGGTGGTTCCCCAGGTTGATAACCTCATACGTTTCCAAACCCTCGACCAGCAAGGCCGCCACCACTCCCTGGACGATGTCGTCCACGTAGGTGAAGTCCCGGCGCATGTTGCCGTAGTTGAAGACCTTGATGGGTTTGCCCTGGAGCATCGCCTGGGTGAAGAGCCACATGGCCATGTCCGGCCGGCCCCAGGGGCCGTACACCGTAAAAAACCGCAGGCCCACGGTGGCGAGGCCGAAGAGGTGGGAGTAGGCGTGGGCCATGAGCTCGTTGGCCCGCTTGCTGGCGGCGTAAAGCGAGATGGGGGTGTCCACCCGCTGGGTTTCACAGAAGGGCAACTCGGTCAAGCCCCCGTAGACGCTGGAGCTGGAGGCATAGACAAAACGCTCCGCCCGGTGCCGTTTGGCCAGCTCCAACAGGTTGAGAAAGCCTTCCAGGTTGGACTTCTGGTAGGCAAAGGGGTTGATTAGGGAGTAGCGCACCCCGGCCTGGGCCGCCAGATGACAGATCTTTTGGAGACCGTGGGCCTCAAACAGGGACTGCAAGAGGGGCAGGTCGACCAGGTCCCCCTCCACCGAAATGAAGTTGGGATGGTGGCGCAATTCCCGGTCCCGGTCCCTTTTTAAAGCCGGGGAGTAATAGTCGCTGTAGTTGTCCAGCCCCACCACCCGGGCGCCCCGGGCCAGCAAGGCCCGGGCCGCGTGAAAGCCGATGAACCCGGCGCTGCCCGTGACCAGAAACTGCTGCTCTCTTAAATCATTATCAATATTCATAAGGATATACCCAGCTAACGGTACCAAAACCCCCGGTCAAGTGCAAACTCTAATACCGTTTTCGCTTTTCGGTTTTCTGTCCTGAAAAGTTGGCGTAGGGATGCTTTGAAAAGTTTTGAGTTTCGAGTTTCGAGATAGAGATAATAAAGTAGCGACTGTCTTTTCTGTCAAGCTGCAAGAGGCAGCTGTGGGTTCCAGTAGGTACGATTTTTGAGCATGGCGTTAAGGATCACCAGGAGTTTTCGCATACAGGCGGTGAGGGCCACC
>JBGPBR010000251.1:0-3804 GCA_041481325.1 Desulfobaccia bacterium | reverse complement strand
TACCATCTTTTTCACCCACTGCAACCTCTATTGCATCTTTTGCCAGAACTACGAAATCAGCCATGGCGGGGAAGGGGAGGAGGTCTCCTTTGCCGACCTGACGGCCATGATGCTCAGCCTGCAGCAGCGGGGCTGCCACAATATCAACTTCGTCACTCCCAGCCACCAAGTGTACCAGGTCCTGGCGGCCCTGCCCCTGGCCATCGAACGGGGCCTCAAGGCGCCCCTGGTCTACAACACCGGCGGTTATGACGCGGTGGAGACCCTGCGCCTCCTGGATGGCGTCATCGATATTTACATGCCGGACTTCAAGTTTTGGGACCCGGCCGTGGCGGCGGAACTCTGCCAGGCGAAGGATTATCCCGAAGTGGCCCGGCAGGCCCTGAAAGAGATGCACCGCCAGGTGGGCGACCTGGCGCTGGACGAAGACGGCGTGGCCCGGCGTGGCCTCCTGGTGCGCCACCTGGTGCTGCCCGACGGCCTGGCCGGCACCGGGGAGATCATGGAATTTTTGGCCCGGGAGATTTCCCCTGCCACCTACGTCAACGTCATGGGCCAGTACCGGCCCTGCGGCCGGGCCTTTGAGCACGCCTCGCTGCGTAAGAACCTCACCGCCCTGGAACACGCCGAGGCGCTGCGCCTGGCCCTGGAGGCCGGGCTGACGCGGTTGGACCGGCGGGAGAAACTGTTCAGGTGGCTGTAGGGTTTTTTTTAGGGGGAGGGCCAGGGCCAACGTCTCTGCCCTCCCCCCAAGCCCCCCTCCCAACCCGTGTAAAAGTAAACCTTAAGGGGTTGGGGGATGGGGTCCGGGGAAGGGGGCAGGGGCTCAGGGCCCCTGGCCCCCTTCCCCGGGAAATCCTTCCCCAAAGGACCTCATGAGCGCGGATATTTACGCCATCGGCGACATTCACGGCCGCCTGGACTCGTTGGAGCGTCTCATGGAGAAGATCCAGCCGGACCTGGAGCAGGACCGCCTGGTCTTCATGGGGGATTATATCGATCGGGGTCCCCGCTCCAAGGGAGTGGTGGACTATGTCCTCGGTCTGAAGAATTCGGCGCCGCCGGAGCAGGTGATCTGTCTCAAGGGCAATCACGAAGCCATGTTTCTCGATTTCCTGGAGGGCAGGGACCGGGAGCTCTTCCTGTTTAACGGTGGCCTGATCACCCTCCGGGATTACTGGGGCAGCGGCTGGGAACGTCAGGGAAATCTGGTGCTGCCGCCGGACCATGACCGGTTTTATCGGGAACTGCAGCTTTATTACGAGACCGACGACTATATCTTCGTTCACGGCGGCCTGAGGCCCGGAGTGCCGCTGGCGGAGCAGCAGGAGGACGACCTGCTGTGGATCAGGGGCGAATTCATCGCGGCCATGGACGACTTCGGGCGCAGGGTGGTCTTCGGCCACACTCCCTTCCGGCAGCCCCTCATCTTGCCCAACAAGATCGGCATCGACACCGGGGCGGTGTACGGCAATCGCCTCACCTGCCTGAAACTCCCCCGGGAAGAATTCATTTTTGACCGGGACGATTAATTTTTAGTTGAGACCAGGGGCTGAAAAGTTGGTGGAATTGGTGGCACAGGCTTCCAGCCTGTGCCGCGCAGGCTAAACGTTCATGCCAATTTGGTGGCAACCCCTCCAATGAAAGCTTGGTGTAGAGGCGGGTTTCAAACCCGCCCCTACGACCGCCGAGATGTTTGCCGAAGGTCGCCAATCCCCATCAGCGGGCCATCTTTGGTAGCCGCAGGCTTCAGCCTGCGCCCCCCCGGCGGCAGGCCGGCGCCGCTTGTCCGGTTGCCGCCAACCGGCCGCCCGGTTCAGTCCCCCGCCAAGAGCAGGGCCTAAATCCCCCTTGACCCCCCATCCCCCATTAACCTTGACAGGTCCTTAAGTCTAAGGTAATTTTATTTGATTAGTTTAACCCGGCTCGGCCCCTTTCCCACCAGCGGGCCGCCGGGATCAAAGGGCTTAAAACCGCGCCGGCTTCCACCGGCGCCAAGGAGATAGTCGCATGTTGCGAGCCGTCCGCCTGAAGTTCCTGTTTTTATTCATCCTCACCATCATCGCCATCGCCTTCGTGCTCCCCTCCTTAACCGGGGAGTTGCCTGCATGGTGGGAAAAGCATGTCAGCCGCGGCCTGAACCTCGGGTTGGACCTGAAGGGGGGCATGCATCTCATTCTCCAGGTGGACATGGAACAGGCCAGCGACAACTCCTTGGGCCGCACCTCCCGGAACCTCCAGGAAATGGCGGAAAAACGCAACCTGGCCCTGAAGTTGGGCGAGGTCTCCAAACAGAGCCTGGCCGTGACCCTGGTCAACAAGGACGAGCAGGCCGCCTTCCAGAAGTGGCTGAAAGATGACTTCCCCCAGCTGGTGGTCAAGGACCCCCAGCGGGTGGACAATGGTCTGAAATATACCGTGACCCTCACCCCCGAAGAAATGAAGCAGCTCCAGGAACGGACCCTGAGCCAGAGTCTGGAGGTGCTGCGCAACCGCATCGACCAGTTCGGGGTCACGGAACCGGTGCTGGTGCGCCAGGGCTCCGAGCAGATCGTGGTGCAGTTGCCGGGCATCCAGGACCCCCAGCGGGCTCTCGACCTCATCGGCCAGACCGCGCAGTTGGAATTCAAGCTGGTGGACGACCAGGCCAACGTCAACCTCGGGGAGCTCGTCGACCAGGCCCTGAAAGACGGCAAGCTCAAACCGGGCTTTACCCGGGAGCAGCTCAACCAGGCGTTGGCGGGCAAGATCCCGGCCGATGACGAGGTCTACATCGAAAAGAGCCTCAACCGGGACACGGGCCGCATGGAAAGCCGGCCTTTGCTGTTGAAAACCAAGGTCCTCCTCACCGGCGACGCGGTGGACAACGCCACGGTGCGCATCGGTGACTACAACGAGCCTTACGTTTCGGTGGATTTCAACCGCCGGGGGGCCGCCGAGTTCGCCAAGATCACCGGCGACAACGTCAAGCGGCGCCTCGCCATCATCCTGGACGGGGTGGTGCGCTCCGCCCCGGTGATCCAGGAGCGCATCGGCGGCGGCAAGGCCCAGATCACCGGCTCCTACACCTCGGATGAGGCCCATGACCTGGCCATCGTCCTGCGGGCCGGCGCCTTGCCCGCCACCGTGAAGATCGTCCAGAACATCACCGTGGGCCCCACCTTGGGGGCCGACTCCATCAAAAAAGGTCTGACCGCCGGCATCCTGGGCACCATCCTGGTGGTCGCCTTCATGATCTTCTATTACCGCTTCTCCGGCCTGGTGGCCGACTACGCCCTGGTCATCAACGTCATCTTTCTCCTGGGCTGCCTGTCCCTGATAGGCGCCACCCTGACCCTGCCCGGCATCGCCGGCATCATCCTGTCGGTGGGCATGGCGGTGGACTCCAACGTCTTGATCTATGAGCGCATGCGGGAGGAGTTCCATGCCGGCAAGCCTCTGAAGGCCGGCATCGACGGCGGCTATGACAAGGCCTTCTGGACCATCATCGACGCCCACGTCACCACCCTGATTACCGCGGTGGTCCTGTTTCTGTTCGGCACCGGCCCCATCAAGGGCTTCGCCGTCACCCTGAGCCTGGGCGTCATCCTCAATCTCTTCACCGCCCTGTTCGGCACCCGGGTGGTCTACGACTGGCTGCTCATCAAGCGCTGGATCAAGCACCTCAGCTTTTACGAGCTTTTTGGCAAAACCAACATCGACTTCATCGGCTGGCGCCGCTATGCCTTCGCCATTTCCGGGGCGCTCTGCCTCCTGGGCCTCATCGGCTTTGTGCAGCTCTCCCGGGGTTACGGCAACCTGGGG
>JBGPBR010000250.1:0-3852 GCA_041481325.1 Desulfobaccia bacterium | reverse complement strand
TCTTGAATGTCCTCATCGCGCAGCGATCTCTGTTTAACACCGAAGATGCCCTGGCCCTGAGCACCCGCACCGTGGATACCAACCTGATCGCCCTCTACAAGGCCCTGGGCGGCGGTTGGGAAAAGGCCCCGGCGTCCACCGGCGTCAACCCGGCGGGAAAATAATTTGATTTGAGACCTCTGCTGTGAAAAGTTGGCGTAGGGTGCGTCTTACGCACCAATAAGTTACCGACTTTTCATGGTTTTGGAGTGAGCCAACCGCTCAGGCGCGACTGTTCTAAAAGCTTTAAGTTTCGGGATAGAGATAAAAATCTAGGGTGGGCCAGGCCCACCAGCTTCCTGGCCCAAGCGCAGCTTGGGAACGAGGGAGAAAGATGGGACCCCCGCCCCCGGCGGTCCGGTCCCGGCGCCGCCAAGGGGGGCGCGACCTTGGGATCAATCTAAGCAGTTGCCGGGATTTTCGCAGCGGTCTAAATTGGTCGGGCTGCGGCGGGGTTTAAAGACGATCTTGGCAGCCGCAGGCGTCAGCCGGTGGCCCTGAAATGATCCGGGGCAAGAGCTACCAGAAGCGCAAAATTTATCCTTGTTGCCAAAAGGTTTTTCTTATTCCCCCCTCACCCTAACCCTCTCCCCCAAGGGGGAGAGGGGATAAAAGGAAGGAACTTTGGTCAATTGCTTTAACCTCACTTGCCCTCCATCACCGTGACCGCTTCCCAGGTCTCTTCCGGCGGCGCTTCCAGGTATTTCCCGGCCAGGTTT
This sequence comes from Desulfobaccia bacterium, assembly GCA_041481325.1. GTDB lineage: Bacteria > Desulfobacterota > Desulfobaccia > Desulfobaccales > 0-14-0-80-60-11 > DASWLF01. Next base: position 3,094 of record JBGPBR010000250.1, on the reverse strand, counting down.
AGATAGCGTATCGTGGTGGCATCGTCGGGCTGCAACTTCAGGGCCTCCTCAAAAGCCGCGATACTTTCGGTCCAGCTCCGCCGGCGGTACAGGGCCAAACCTTCGTGGTAGGCGCCCAGAAACCGGGCCACTTCCGGGGAGGTCTCCCCCTCAGCCACCACTTCGAAAATGCCGGCGGCCTGGGCCTTGCCTTTGACCCGCACCCGGTCCACGTCCCTGAGGATGAAGCCATTGCTCAGGGACTGCGCCGTGGCCTCGCTGATGAGGATGTTGGTGCCGTAATACTTGTTCAGGCCTTCCAGCCGGGAGGCCAGGTTGACATTGTCGCCGATGGCGGTGTAATCGAACAGCCGGTCGGAGCCCATGTTGCCCACGGCCACCGGTCCGGTATTGATCCCCACCCCGATTTTGAGGGTCGAGCGGCCTTGTTTGGCCCATTCCCGGTTGAGTTCCGCCAGGGTGGCCTCCATCTGCAGGGCGGCCCGGCAGGCAAGGCTGGAGTGGTCCGGCTGCTCCAGGGGCGCCCCGAACAGGGCCATGATGGCGTCCCCCATGTACTTGTCGATGGTGCCTTTCTGGTTGATGATAATGTTGCTCATGGGGTTCAAGAAATCGTGCAACAGCTTCACCAGGGCCTCGGGATCAAGGTTTTCCGACATGGTGGTAAAGCCGCGGATGTCGGTGAACAGCATGGTGATCACCCGGCGCTCGCCCCCCAGCCGTAAGGCTTCGGGGTGCTTCAGCATGGTCTGGACCACGGCGGGGGCCACGTAGGATTCGAAGGCCTTGCGGATGCGGAGCCGCTCCTGCTCTTCGGCCAGGAACCGCTGCATGGTGATTCCCAGATAGACCCCCACGATCTCGACCGTGGGGTAGAAGAGCTCCAGTTGGTAACCCAGGCGGCTGAACAGGAGATAATTGCCCAGGGTGTAGCCCTCCAGCAGCAGGAGGGTGAAAACGAAGGCCCAGGCGGCGGAAAGCTTCGGCAGCACCAACCCCACCGTGCTTCCTAGACCCAGGAGGATGAGTAGTATCAGGATCAGGTGAAACTTGGGGACCCGGATGAAATTGTTCTGCAAGAGGTTTTCCAGGACGGTGGCCTGGACTTCCACCCCCGGGGCAATGCCGGAGAAAGGGGTTACCCTGAGGTCGTAGATGCCCACCGCGGTGGCCCCCACCAGGACGATCTTGCCCGCGAAGGTTTCAGGCGGCAGGGTGCCGTCCAGCAGGGCCTTGGCGGAGTATGTGGGCACCATCCCCGGCGGCCCCAGGTAGTTGATGAGCAGGCGGCCGTGGCGGTCCACCGGGATCTCCTGCGGGCCCAGGCGGATGCCTTCCACCCCCACCTGGGAAAGGGTGATGGCAGTCGTGGGTTTGCCCCGATAATGGGCCAGCGCCGCCAGGCTCATGGGGGTGTAGAAGTCGGGGCCGTAAAGGATGGTCATGGGAAACCACCGGACCGTGCCGTCCACGTCCGGCAGCATGTTGAAATAACCGGCCCCGGCCGCGGCACTGTTAAAGACCGGCATGTTGACCTCCACGCCGGCGGCCCCGATCAACGGCACCCGGGACGGCTCGGTGTCCAGCAGGCGCACCACGTTATAAGTGGAGGCGCGGACAAAGGAGGGCGCCATCAACTCGCTCATTTGCACCCCCCCGGCGGTGCCCCCCACTTTTCGGAAGAAAAAGCCCAGGATGGTGGGGGGATCGCGCCGGATGGTCTCCGCCAGGAGGGTGTCTACATCGGCCCGCTTCTTCTCCTCCAGCAACAGCCCCATGGCCTCTTTGGACCCCGGGCACTTCTGGTTGATCGCCTCCTGCAGGCTCTCCAGGGCCCGTAACGCCGCGGTCTCCTGTCGCTCGGCGAAAATGATGTCCAGGGCGATGACCCGGGGGCCCGTCTCTTTCAGCTTGGTCAACAGCCAGGCCAGGTGCTCCCTGGACCAGGGCCAGCGGCCCACCATTTTCAGGCTGTCGTCGTCGATGCCCAGGATGACCACGTCCTGGCTGGCAGGCTGCGACCCCCGCACCCGGAACTTGAGGTCGTAAAGTTTCAGTTCAATGAATTCGGTGAAGGTGGGACGCCAGAGGAGCAGGACGGAGATGAGCAGGGTAACGCCGATAACCCAACGGAAGAAGGCGGATCTGAAGATTGAGCTCAAACGGCGGAGCATGACCGGGTCCTTGAGCTGCCTCGGATTGATGGCTTGCTGCGCCATCTTAGCAAAGGCGGTTCAAGGTTGCAAGAGTGACTTGAACCAGGCCGACCCGGCCCCCGGTTTACCGGAGACCGGGCCCGGCCTTATTTGGGTTGCTGGGTCAGGTTAAGACTGGCGGTGCCGCTGACGGGGCCTTGGTTAATAGTGCCGCTGTTGGGCTGAGAGGTTGCCAGGCTGCCGTTGGGCTGCACCGTGACCGGAACGGAGTTGAAAGTCAGGTTGGGGGTCAGCCCGCTTCCCAAGACCGCGGTCAGCTTCATGGTGCCGCTGAGCGCCCCACCGGCTTGACCGCTAACGGTTGTGGTGCCTACGGCCGAGAAGTCGCCGGTGCCGTACCGGTTAAAAGTCCCGATGTCGGCGGACGCCGGGATGGCGAAGCTGGCGGTGAAGTTGCTGAAGTTGCCGGGATAAGATCCGGTTTTTACGGAGCCCAGGCTGGCGCTGGTAATATTCGCAGCCACGTATGGACTCGGAGCCTGGCCATTCAAGACGTAGGTCCCGGCATATTGCAGGGTGAAGCTATAATTCTCGACGACCGGCGCCGTAATCGTCACCACCGGCGGAATGATGATCACCGGGGTGCCGGTGGTGAAACCGGCCGGGGCCAGACCGCTGCCCGACGTGGTCAACGACGAGGTTAACGAACTCGATAAGCTCCCGGAGTCGCTCGCGGTGCCGCCGCCCCCCCCGGTGCCGGAAGTGACGCTGCTGGTGGGTCCGCAGGAGGCCTGGGTGGTGGCCGTGCCGGCGGTGCACACCACACCGCTGCCGGAGCTGCTGCCGGAGACCGCGCCGCCGCGCCCCATGGACAGCGGCACGATGTCAAATTTGCGCTTGAACGATTTCCGGTCTTCTTCAACGAGATTGAACGGTAC
>JBGPBR010000249.1:0-3862 GCA_041481325.1 Desulfobaccia bacterium | reverse complement strand
GGGTGGACGGGCCGCTCCGAGCCCTGCGCCGCCTCATCTACTGCGGCGAGTGGATCGAGTCCCACGGCCTGCACATTTTTATGCTCCACGCCCCGGACTTCCTGGGTTACCAGGACTCCATCGAAATGGCCCGGGACCACCCGGAAATGGTGAAGCTGGGCTTAAAGCTCAAAAAAGTGGGCAACGACATCGTGACACACCTGGGCGGCCGGGAGATCCACCCCATCAATATCCGGGTGGGGGGGTTTTATAAGGTGCCCACCAAAAAGGAGCTGGGGACCCTGGCGGAAAAGCTCAAGTGGGGCCGGGATGCCGCTCTGAAAACCGTGCAGTGGGTGGCGGGCTTCGCTTTTCCGGAGTTCGAGCCGGACTATGAATTCGTCTCCCTGCGCCACGAGAGCGAGTACCCCTTCAACGAAGGCCGGTTGGTCTCCAATAAAGGCCTGGACATCCCGGTCGACGACTACGACCAACACTTCGTGGAATCCCAGGTCCCTTACTCCCACGCCCTCCACTCGATCCGCCGGGACCGGGGCCCCTATTTTGTCGGCCCCCTGGCCCGGTACAGCCTGAACTTCGAGAAGCTCACCCCCGGGGCAAAGGAGGCGGCGCGGGCCGCGGGTCTGGGTCCGGTGTGCCGCAACCCCTTTAAAAGCATCATCGTGCGGGCCGTGGAGACCCTTTACGCCCTGGAGGAGGCCTTGGGCCTAATTGAGGCCTACGAGATGCCGGAGGCGCCGGCGGTCAAGGTCTCGCCCCGGGAGAGCGTGGGCCATGCGGTCACCGAGGCGCCCCGGGGCCTGCTGTACCACCGCTACCGCTTAGATGCGCACGGGGTCATCCAAGAGGCCAAGATTGTGCCGCCCACCTCCCAGAACCAGAAGACCATGGAGAGCGACCTGCGGCAATTCGTGGCGGCGCGCCTGGACCTGCCGGATGAAAAGCTCACCTGGCAGTGCGAGCAACTGGTGCGCAACTACGACCCGTGCATCTCCTGCGCCACCCATTTTTTGAGACTGGAGATGACCAAGGATTAGAGTTCTTAACCATTATCGATTATTGCCTGTCCTGAAAAGTTTCGAGTTTCGAGAATAGAGAAATAGGGTGGGCACGGCCCACCAGCTTCGTTGCCCAAGTGCAGCTTGGGAAATGTGGAACACCCGTCCTCGGGTGTCCGGCGCAGGCTAAACGTCCATGACCAATTTGGCCACCCCCGAAAATGAAAGGGTTATGTAGGGGCGGGTTTTAAACCCGCCCCTACGGGGACTTTCACGGTAAAGCCTGCGCCTGCCAAAAGATAGCCGTTTGATGGACCAGGCATTAAAAGGCTCACAGGGTGGCCCAGACCATCGTTATCGGCATCGGCAACATCTTCCGGGGCGACGACGCCGTGGGGCTGGTGGCGGCCCGCCGGCTCCGGGAGCTGCCCCTTAAAGAGGTGCAAGTCCTGGAACTGGACGGCGACATCACCACCATCGCCGAGAGCTGGCAGGGGGCCGCCAAGGTGATCGTGGTGGACGCGGCCACCTCCAGGGGGGTGGCCGGGGCCATCTACCGGTTCGAGGCCCACGCGGAGCCCCTGCCGCGCAAGCTCTTCGCCACCTGCTGCTCCTGCCACGCCTTCGGGCTGGCCCAGCAAATCGAAATGGCCCGGACCCTCCGGCAGTTGCCCCCCTGCCTCATCGTTTACGGCATCGAAGGCCGGGACTTCACCCTGGGCGCACCCCTGTCCCCGGAGGTCGCGGCGGCCGTGCCCGAAGTCATTCGCCGGGTGCTGGGGGAAATTGCGCCGGTTTGAGAGCCCTGACCTCGATTGCGGCCGCACCACCGCCGCGGGCGGCGGCGCTATATTTTCAGGCTTGTCCGGGTAAGCAGCGGCTGGCGGATGACAGTTCTGGAAATTTTTTGTAACCTATCAGGGTGTTGAAAAACGCTTTTTTCTTGTCATCCGGAACGAATTGTAGGATCTCAACCGGTTGAAAATACGAGATTCTTCGCTTCGCTCAGAATGACAAAATCTCAAGTTTTTCAACAACCTGAGAGTGAACCTGATAGTGGCACCGGCGTCTCGCCGGTGCGGCGCCGGCTAAACGTTCATGAGCCACAAATGTCTCACCCCCGGGGATGAAAAATCCCCCCTACCCCCCTTTATTAAAGGGGGGGTTTAAAAGTCCCCCTTTGAAAAAGGGGGATTTAGAGTTTCACGGTAAAGCCTGCGGCTACCAAGCAGTTTTTTGACCGCAAATCGAGACCTCTGCGAACATCTCAATGCAGGACCGCCGCCCTCGGCGTCCACCACCTTTAGTCGCAGGTGAGGGCGCCGGCGTTACCTTTAAACACCCCGGGGCCCAACCAAGGATTTCCCTGAGATGTAAAATTGTTATGAAAGGCTGAAGAAATGATCGAACTGAGAAAACTTTTCACTCCGGTAAGTTCCATGGATGCCGAGGAGGCCAAGGCTTATCTGGCCGGACACCTGGAAGGGGAGTACACCCTCCTGGACGTGCGCCAGCCGGGGGAGTATGAGGAGGCGCACCTCCCCGGGGCCAAGCTCATCCCCTTGCCGCAATTGACCGACGGTTATAAGCAATTGGACCCCGAGAAGCCCACCATTGCTTACTGCGCCATCGGGGGCCGCAGCCGGGTGGCCGCCCAGATGCTGTCCGGCCTGGGCTTCAAGGAAGTCTACAACCTGGCCGGCGGCATCAAGGCCTTCAGGGGACCCCAGGCCGGCGGCCCCCAGGAGCTCAACCTGGACCTGGTGCGGGGCGACGAGACCCCGGCGGAAATCATCACCCTGGCTTATGGCATGGAAAAGGCCTTGCAATTATTTTACGAAGCCAGGTTGGACCAGACCCATGACCAGGAACTGCATAATCTCTTTGCCAACCTGGCCCAGGTGGAGATCAGACACCAGCAGCGCCTGCAGGACCAATACCGGCAGACCACCCCGGCCGGGGAGGACGGCAAGATCCCGCCAGCTTCCGCGCTTCCCGAAATCCTGGAAGGCGGCTTTAAGGTGCAGGAGTTTATGAAAGAAAATGAAGCTTACCTGCAAACGGTGCCCCACTTTCTCGATTTGGCCATGATGCTGGAGACCCAGGCCCTGGACCTCTACCTGCGATTTGCCGACCGTTGCATCCAGACTTCCACCAAAGAGGTGCTTTTCGGCATCGCCGCAGAGGAAAAAGCTCACCTGGCCAGCCTGGGCCTCCTCCTGGAAGCCAAACGGCGGAAAGGGAGCTGAGCCGCCATGGCGATTACGGTTCTGGAAGTGCTGAAAAACCTGCCTCGCACCAACTGCGGCGACTGCGGCCAAGCCACCTGTCTCGCCTTTGCCACCCAGGTCATCAAGGAAGGCGAAGATTTAGCTAAGTGCCCCCACCTCCCGGAGTCCATCCGGGAGATCGGGGCCGCGGTGGCGGCCCAACAGCTCTCTGGCGTCGGCCGCCGCCGGGAGTCCATCGCCATCTCCCTGGAAGTCCTCCAGGAAAAGGTGACGCCCCTTAACTTCGCCGCCCTGGCCGACGGCCTGGGCGCGGCGTCCGGCGAGGAGAGCGGCCGCCCCTACCTGACCCTGCCTTACTTCGGCTATCGCCTCCAGGTCTTCAAAGATGAATTGCGCTATCCCCCGGGGGCCCCGGCCGACCCCTGGGACGCCATCCTGCTCTATAATTACATCGCCTCCCAAGGAAACCAGCCGCCCACCGGGACCTGGATTGCCTACCACAGCCTCCCCAATTCCGTGTCCAAGGCCAAGACCCTGGCCCGGCTGGAAAAAAAGCTGGCGGGCCACTTCGCCGGCCAGGCCGGGAAACTCAAGGAGCGGGCCGTGGCCCTGGGGGCGGAATTCACCGCGGTG
>JBGPBR010000248.1:0-3891 GCA_041481325.1 Desulfobaccia bacterium | reverse complement strand
CCCGGGACAACAGCGGCCCGATGATCTCGAAGTAGGGGTTTTCCGTGGTAGCCCCGATGAGGGTGATCAGGCCTTCTTCCAGGTGGGGCAGCAGGGCGTCCTGCTGGGCCTTGTTGAACCGGTGGATCTCGTCGATGAGGACCACGGTGCGCCGGCCCCGGGCCTGCTCCTGGCGAGCTTCCTCCACCACCCGGCGCAGGTCCGCCACCCCGGAGAGCACCGCGCTGAGCGAGGCGAAGCGGCAGTCCAGCTCCCGGGCCATGACCTTCGCCAGGGTGGTCTTGCCGGTGCCGGGCGGACCCCAGAAGATCATGGAGGAAAAGAGCCGGCGGGCCTTGATGGCGCGCCACAGGAGCTTCCCCGGCCCCACCAGGTGCTGCTGGCCCACGAACCCCTCCAAACTCCGGGGCCGCATCCGGGCGGCCAGGGGTTGGGGCGGGGCGAACAGGGGGGCGGTTTTATCCATGGCAGGGGGTCAGGGGTCAGGCCCAACAAAAACGTAGCTTACTTACTCTTTAATCCTTAGGGAAGCCAGGAGGCCGTTTAATATTCGGCCTACTTCCGCGCTCGAGTCGAGTATCCGAGATACCATTTCTACATCAAGATAACCAAGGTTTCGAGCGATTGTGACCTGGGTTTCCACTTCTGGCAGAGAGGCCCGGGCATGACCCAGAAAATTCTGATATTCTTTAGCGAGATAACTTCCCGTGTCCCTCAGCGATATTGCTGGGAATGGACACTGCGGCGCGGCGGACCTGGCTCGTCAAACCAAAAAGTTCGTCCTTGGGAAAATTTTAACTGGCGCGATATATCTCGGTAACCAACTCCATAGCCTTGTTCCATGCCACATAATCCCGATAGGACTGCACCGCTTTTCCCATAAAAAAATTTCCTTCCGGCTTTTACCTGCCTCCCCGCCCCTGGCCCTTTCGTCTTTCATAGCATTTAATCCCGGTCCGATTGTACTGTTTTTTCCCTAAAAGTTCCCCCTAATCTTTCCCCTAAATTTCTGACCCCTGACCCCTAACCCCTAACCCCTTGCTTGGAGACTAAATTTTCTTTATAGTAAATATTACCAAAATGCCAAACAAGAGGCGGGAATATGTTCGGTTATAATTTCACCACGTTGCTGATTATTCTGGTGATCGCCCTGCTCCTCTTCGGCCCCCGGCGCTTGCCGGAGCTGGGAGAGAGCATCGGCAAGGCCATCCGCAGTTTTAAGAAGGCTCACGACGACCCCGAAGCCACCCAGGCCAAGGGTGAGATTCCGCCCGGCGCCGCCTCCACCGCCGCGGCGCAGACCTGTCCCCAGTGCCACAAGGAATTCACCGGTGATTTCGCCTTCTGCCCCCATTGCGGCAACCGGGTGGCCAAGGCTTAATTAGTAAGGTGCCGGGATGTTCGGAATCAATCTCGAGGAACTCATCGTCCTCGCCGTGTTGGCCTTTATTCTCTTCGGGCCCCAGAAACTGCCGGAGTACGCGGCGAAGCTGGGCCGCCTGGTGGCCAAGCTCCGCGCAGCCAGCACGGAAGTAACCCAACAGTTCCAGAATCCCTTCCAATATCCCCCGGAACCGGGCCAGCAGAAACCCACCGAGCCAACGCCCTATTACGCCACCTGCCCGGCCTGCCACCAGACCATTGGGCCTGACTTCACCTTTTGCCCCAACTGCGGCCACCGGGTAAAGGCAGAGTCGTCTCCGGCCCCGCCGCCCGAGCCGCCCAAACCGGCTTCCTAGCGAGGCGCCGCCTCCGGCGGCCGGCTCTCCCTGCCGGCCGGCCAGGAAGAGAGAGAATTTTCCCGCAACTGCTCCTCGGAGGAAATCCCGTGATCCGGCTGTTAACCCGCCAAGAGGTGCCCAGGGCCCTAAAGATCATCAATGCCGCGGCCGCGGCCTACCAGGGGGTGATTCCGGAGGACTGCTGGCAGGAGCCCTACATGCCTCTCGAAGAGCTGCTGGCGGAAATGGCGGCGGGGGTTCAGTTTTGGGGCTGCGAAGCCGCCGGGCGCCTGGCCGGGGTCATGGGGCGGCAGGCGGTCCGGGACGTCACCCTCATCCGCCATGCCTACGTCACCCCCGAGGTCCAGGGCGCCGGCATCGGGGCCCGGCTGCTGAGCCACCTGCGCCAGGGCGTCTCCAGCCCCCTGCTGGTCGGGACCTGGGCCGCGGCCTGGTGGGCGGTCCGCTTTTACGAGAAGCACGGCTTCCGCCCGGTGACCCCGGAGGAGAAAGACCGGCTGCTCAGGGTCTACTGGACCATCTCGGACCGCCAGGTGGAGACCTCCGTGGTCCTGGCGGACCCCAGGTGGTTCGAGAACCGGCCGGGGCTCGCCGGTTAGCGGCGCGTTCCTTAGTTGCAAGGCTGCGGCGTCGCGGGCGGAAGAACCCTGGAGGGGCAGGCTGTCCTCACTCGGCTCAGGCGTCGCCGCTACTTCGCCCGCGGCTTCCCCCCCGCCTCCTGGAACTCTACGAAACAACCCCAAAAATGTTGCGGGTTCTGTCCTTCCACCCGCTCGCACAGCTGTTGGCCCTGGCTCATCACCAGGTATTTGCGGTACGCGGCCTCATCCCCGAAATACAAGGTCTGGGAGGTCTCATCCGCATAAACATGGTAAGTGGTGCCGTCGGACGTGTAAGTGACCAGTTTTCCCGGCGGGATGGAGTTCATCAGCGCCTGGCTCTTGGGGGTTTGCAGGTTCACCGGCCACGGCTGGAACCCGGCGGTGGTCAGCAGGTATAACGGCGACGCGGGCTGGGAAGCGGTCGGCCCGCTGGCGCAACCAGTCAGAAGCATGGCGATAAAGATTAAAACCAGGGCGGTCTTGGTCACAGTCTTGCTGCTCGTCATCATGCTCTCCTCTCATCCAGGTTTTTCTTTGGTATCACGGCCGGCCTGGTCTTCGGTCCGGCTTGATTTCATCAAGGGTCCTATAATTCCACCACCTCCGAGTCCACGTGCTGGCCCATGAAGAGGCTGGCCAGCTGCTGAAACCGCGGGGTCAGATCCGTGGTGAGGTAGCGCCGGGAGCCGCCCCGGCTGAGCTGCCCTTCAATCTCCGGATGGCGCTGCAAATAATCCACCAGCTTGGCCGCGGTGACCTGGCCCGAACAGATGAGGTCCTGGCCGTCCCCCAGCAGGGCCCGGATCTTGTCCTTTAAAATGGAATAGTGGGTGCACCCGAGGATCAGGGTGTCCACCGTCCCGGCAAAGGGGGCCAGGTAGCGCCGGAGAATCATCTCCGTGCCTTCCCAGTCCTGTTCCCCCGCTTCGATCAGGGGCACCAGCAACGGGCAGGCCTGCTGCACCACTTCGACTTCGGGATTAAGCTTTTTGAGCTCCAGCTCGAAGGACTGGGAAGTGACGGTGCCCTCGGTGCCGATGACCCCGATGCGCCCGGTGCGGCTCCGGGCCAGGGCCTCCTCCACCGTGGGAATCAACACCCCCAGGACCCGGAAATCGGGATAATGGACCGGCAGATACACCTGCTGGAGGCGCCGCAGGGCCCGGGCCGAAGCCGTGTGGCAGGCCAGCACGATGAGGCGGCAGCCCTGGCGGAAGAGATAATCCACCGCCTGCTCGGTAAACTTGAACACCACCCGGTCGGACCGGGTGCCGTAGGGAATCCGGGCGTTGTCCCCCAGATAGAGGTAATCATAGTCCGGCAGGAGCCGCAAGAACTCCCGCAGGACCATGAGCCCCCCGAACCCCGAATCAAAGACGCCGATCATGGTTGGCACCTTTGGGGGAGGGGGCTAAGGGCTTTTTCGTAAGTGCCCTTACCCCCACCCCCAAGCCCCCACCCCCAATCCCTTAAGTTTTAGCCGGGGAAGTCGAGGCCAACGGCCTCGCCTTTCCCCGGCCCCTTATGCGGGTTGGGAGGGGGGCTTG
>JBGPBR010000247.1:0-3930 GCA_041481325.1 Desulfobaccia bacterium | reverse complement strand
GAATCTCGTTCCCAAGCTCCAGCTTGGGAACGCAAATTTTGGCCCAAGCTCTGCTTGGGCACCATAGCCAGGTCAATCTCCTGGATGATGAAGCCGCTGCTTTCCATGGACCGTTTCATGGCCCGGTCCCGGCCAGCTTTTCGGCCAGGTCCCCGGCGTCGGTGAGGGGCGGCTGACAGGCGAAATCCAGGCAGAGATAGGCCACCGGCCCTGCCCCCTGGGGGACGTAGTTGCGGGCCCCGGGGACCAGCGCCTCCAGGGCGGCGCAGTCCGCCGGGTTTTTCACCACCAGGAGCCGCTCCGGCAGAAAGGGGCGATGCGCCGCCTGCACCATCTCCTGGAGCACCGGGTGGCTCGGGTCTCCCACCAGGGTCAGGTCCAGGGGCGGCATCAGGTGAAGCGCGGCCACGGAGCAGAGGTGGGCCAGGCCGTTGGGGTTCTCCCGGGCCCGGGGCGTAAGGCGCCTGAGGATGGTGAGGGCCCGCTCCCGGTAGCGGGGCTCCTCCGTCAGCCGGTGCAGTTTCAGGCACACCCGGGCGGCCGCGGAGTTACCGGACGGGATGGTCTGGTCAAAGACGCTCTTGGAGCGCAGCAGCGCCGCTTCCTGGTCCCGGGCCACGTAAAAGTAGGCGCCGTCGCCGGGGTCCAGGAATTTTTCATCCATCAGATCGAGCAACTCCCTGGCCCTGGCCAGCCAGGCCGGGTCGAAATCCGTCTCGAAAAGTTCCAGGAGGGCGGCAGCCAACAGGGCGTAATCCTCGGAGAACCCCGGCACCCCCACCCGACCCTCGGACCAGATGCGGTAGAGAGCCTCCGGCCGCCAGAGCTCGGTCAGGATAAACCGGGCGGCCCGGGCCGCGGCCTCGTAGTATCGCCGGTCCGCCAGCACCTGGGCCCCCCGGGCCAGGGCGATGATCATCAGGGCGTTCCAGGAGACCACGACCTTTTCGTCCCGGTGGGGCGGCACCCGGCGGGACCGGGCCTGGCGCAGGGCCTTGAAGGCCGCCTCCAGGCGGCCCGCCACCTCTTCCGGAGTCAGGTCAAACCGGGCCGCCAGCTCTTCCCGGGGCCAGGGCCGGGTCAGGACGTTGACGCCTTCGAAGTTCCCTTCCCGGGTGATTCCCAGGGCCGAGGTCACCAGGGGGGCGGCGTCGGCCCCCACCGTCTTTTCCACCTCCTCCAGGCTCCAGAGGTAGAATTTGCCCTCCACCCCTTCGCTGTCCGCGTCCCAGGCGGCGTAAAAGGGGCCTTGGGGCGCGGTCATCTCCGCTAGGACGAAGTCCAGGGTCTCACGGGCGACCCTACCGGCCAGTCGGCTCCCGGTGAGTTGATAAAGGGCCAGATAGAGGGGCGGCAGCAGGGCGTTGTCATAGAGCATCTTTTCGAAGTGGGGCACCATCCAGGCCGCATCCACGCTGTAGCGGTGGAAGCCGCCGCCCAACTGGTCGTAAATCCCGCCCCGGGCCATCTTTTCCAGGCTGAAGGCCAGGTTGTCCAGGACCTGGGGGTCGCCGGCCAGGTGATAATAATGGCACAAAAATTCCAGTTCCAGGGCCCGGGGAAACTTGGGGGCGGTCCCCAGCCCGCCGTGTTGAAGGTCGAAGTTCCCGGCGACCTGACCGGCCATGGCGTCCAGACCGGCCCGCTCGGGCAGCGGACCCTCCGCCGCCGAACCCTCCATGGCCTGCAAGTGGGCCTGGATCTTTTGGGAAACCTCGGCGATCTGCTCCCGGTTCTGCCGGTAAGCCTGACTCAGCGCCAGGAGCAGCCGGGCGAAACCCGGGCGTCCGCCCCGGTCGTCCGGCGGAAAATAGGTGCCGCCATAGAAGGGCTTGAGGTCCGCCGTGAGAAAGACGCTCAGGGGCCAGCCCCCGGAACCGGTGAGGGCATAGACCGCGTTCATGTAGGTTTCATCCAGGTCCGGCCGCTCTTCCCGGTCCACCTTGATGCTGATGAAATGCTGGTTGATGATGGCCGCGAGGGCGGGGTTCTCAAAGGATTCGTGGGCCATGACATGACACCAGTGGCAGGTGGAATAGCCGATGCTCAGGAAGATGGGCTTGCCTTCCCGGCGGGCCCGCTCCAGGGCCTCGGGGCCCCAGGGGTACCAGTCCACCGGATTGTAGGCGTGCTGCTTGAGGTAAGGGCTGGTTTCGTTGATCAGGCGGTTGGCGCGGCGTTCTTCCATGAGACTCGACCCCTTGACATGGGTTTTGCAAAAAAGTCGGCGCCGCAACGACCCGGAGATGGCAACATTGCCCCTTCCGGGCCGCGGTATTGAGGGCTGGCGGACGTCGAGAGATTGCTCTACACAAGATAATTACCCTGGCGGGAGTTGCAAGGATGGCACGGGCCCAGTTACCCGGGTAAAGGTCGAGAACCTGAAATAGACCTTATACCAGGCAGTCAATCAGTGGCCCAGGCGTCTCGCCTGAGCATGACATATATAATCCTGCTCCGGGTCTTAACTTCAAACGCGGGTCAAGGCCGAAAATGCTTCCTGCTGCGCCAGGCGGGCCAATTCCGTGAGGAGGCTCTGCAACTCGGGGGCGTCCCGGAACTTGACCTCCAGGTGAAAATCCGGGCCTTCAAAGGCCGGCGGCGGCTTTAATTGGAGACGGGGATGATGGCTGAGGCCAACGGCGCTCAACCCGGCTTGAAAAGCCTCCTCTGCGGCGGCCAGGCGGGGGTACACCCAGGTTCGCAGGCGGCGGCGCACTGCGGCCGTCCGTTCCTGGGGGCTGGGCGCCGGGGCCAGGAGAATCTCCCCCAGCTCCGGCCGGGCCAGCACCTCCCCGGGGCGCACCCCCTCCCGGCGGGCCAGGAGGGCCACCTCTGCCACGAACTGCTCCTGCTTGCTCTGGCTGAGCCACAGGTTTTCCATATAGGGCAGGGCCGCGGCCCGGTCCGCCGGAGTCCAGCGGGCCAGCGCCGCCCCGGCAGTTAGGGCCAGGCGGCCCCTGGCGGCAAGCTTACGCCAGGGAGGCTCCAGGGTGGCCAGGGCCTGGAGCCGGGCCAGAAAGGCCGGGGAAGGCGGCAGGCCCAGGCAGGGCAGATAGGCGGCCGCCACGGTGGGGGCATCCCAATAAACCAGGAGCCGGGCAGCGAAGAAGGCCTGCTCCCAAAGATTGAAGCCCCGGGTAAAGGAGTTGTCGTAGAGGGCCACCAGCAGACAGCGGCAGTCCGGGACCGCCTCCGGGAGGGTCCGGGCCGGGACCTGTTCCCAACCGAGCCGGGCCGCGGCCAGGAGGCGCTTCAGGCCGGCCACCACCTGCCACCGGCCATCGGCCCGGCGGCGCAGGCACGGCGGCGCCAGCAGCCCCACCTCCCGGATGGAAGCCGTGAGGCCGCTGAGGTCATCCGCGGACGGGACCACGAATGCCTGGTCCTCCAGGTCCACCTCCGCCAGGGGGACTTCCTGGAATTGCGCTGAGCCGGTGGGGCTTGCAGGGCCGGGGGTCTCCGAAATATTTGCAGCCATCAGGCGAACCTCGGAAAAGCCATGAACTTTAAACCAGGCCCAAAGGTTGGCGCAGGCGCGCCAACAATAAGGCTCAACAGTCAATTTATCACGGCTACTCTGGAAGTTACACCCTAAATTAGGAAGGCCCGGGAGAGGCGCAGGGGAAAGGGAGGTGGATTAAGCAGTTTGAAAGATGATAGCCATTCGTGCCCAAGATGAGAGTTGCGAGGGGGGGAGGGGCGAGTTTTCCTTGCCGGGTCGGTTGAAAAATAGAGGGGAGCGAAGAACCTGAGGCTCCTCGCTCCCCTAAACCTTGGGCCACCTGGTAGGGGCCGCAAGGCGTCCCGCTAGTGTCGTGTTACAAGAATACATTTACAAAGTCTTTGTAGTTTTTCGAATATGGAATCGGCGGTGGCGGTCCACCGAAAAGGTCTGCATTTAGCATTATAATGGGCCACAAAGTTTTC
>JBGPBR010000246.1:0-3941 GCA_041481325.1 Desulfobaccia bacterium | reverse complement strand
GCCCCCACCAGCAGGCGCAGGGCCTGGGGCAGGCTGACCGCAGGCGGAATGAAGGCCGCCAGGTTCCCGGGGGTGGCCGGGCCGCGGAAGAATTTCCCCTCCCGGGGGGAGAGCACCTGCACCTGGACGCCGTCGGTGTGGAAACTCAGGATGGTGCGCCCGAAAAGATCGAGCACCTCCACCCGGAGGGTGGCCGGCAGGATGCCTCTGAGGAGAGCGGTGCCGGAGTAGTTCTGCCGGGGGGAAAGTAAGGTGATGCGCCCCTTGGCCTGGAAAGACCGGATCTGCTGCTGTCGGGATTTAAGGCGGGCCAGGATCTCTTCGGGCGAGGCCAGCGCGGCGGGGGGCGGCGCCGGCGGCAAGGCCCGGCAGCCGGCCAGCAGCAGCAAGAAAAGGAGCGTCAGCCGGGCCAGGTTCCGGGGAGTCAAAGGCCCTGCCCCTGCTGCAGCTGTTCCAATTTTTTGATCTTCTTGCGCAGTTGGTTGGGGTTGGCGTTTTCCAGGCCCTCGGCCTTGCGGTAGAGGCGCAGGGCCTCACGGTAGCGCTTCTGCTGCAGGTAGGCGTCGGCCAGGTGTTCGGCCACCGTGCCGTCCTGGGGCATAATCTTGTAGGCCCGCTCCAGCTCCGCCACCGCCCGGTCGTATTGGCCCTTCTTGTAAAAGACCCAGCCCAGGCTGTCGATGATGTGGCCGGACTCCGGCTTGGCCCGCAGGGCGGTGCGGATGAGATCTTCCGCCTCATCCAGGTTGGTCCCGGCTTCGGCGTAGGAGTAGCCCAGGAAATTCTGGGCATCGGGGTTTTCCGGGTCCAGCTCCAGAACCTTCTTGATTTGTTTGATGCTTTCTTCCCGGTTGTTGGTCTTATCAAAGAGAACCGCCAGGCGGAAGTAGATTTCCGCGGGCCGGTCCACCTTGGGGAGCCCCGTCTCCAGGGCCTTGATGGCCCGGTCCCAGAGGCTTTCCTCCTCGTAGAAGTAGGCCTCGGTAAGGTAGACCTCCTCCCGGTTGGGAGCCAGTTTCTGGAGGTCCTCCAGGACCCGGCGGGCCTGGTCCTTTTCCCCCAGCTGGAAATGGAGATAAGCCAGGCGCAGCCGGGCCGGGAAAAACTGCTCGGAGGCCCGGTCCACCAGGCGGTACTCCCGGCTGGCGGCCTTCTGGTCGCCTTTCTCCTCCAGGGCCATGGCGATGTAGTAACGGGCCCGGTCCTGGTAGCGGGGGTTGGCGAGCAGGGGGCGCAGCTCCTTGATGGCGTCGTCGGCCAGCTTCTGCTCCAGGCAGATGAGGCCGATGTTGTACTGGGCCGCAACGTCGTTCTTTTCCAGCTGCTTGACCTTGTTGAAGGCCTTCTGGGCGTCGCCGTAACGGTTCAGGATGAGATAAACCCGGCCGATGTTGGCCCAGGCCCGGGGGTTGCCGGGCTGGAGGCGCAGCACCCGGCGGTAGGTGCCCAGGGCCCGGCTATACTGCTTTTCCCGTTCCAGGGTTAGCGCCAGGTCGAAGATGGCCGGGACAAACTTCGGTTCCAGGGTCAGGACCCGGTGGAACTCCTTTTTGGCTTCCGCCAGCTTGTTGATTTCCAGGTAAAGGCGGCCCAGATAATAATAGCCCACCGCGGACTGGGGCTCCATCCGCAGGATTTCCTGGATGGTGCGGATGGCCTTGGGATAACGGCGCTGCTGGGCGTAAAGGGTCGCCAGAAACAGACGGGCTTCCCGGTTTTCCGGGTCCAGCACCAGGATGCGTTCGTATTCCTGGATGGCCTCCTCCAACTGGTTCAACCCCACGTGGAGGCCGGCCAACAGGAAATGGGCCTCCTGCATCTTGGGGGCCAGCCTTAAAGCCTTTTCCACGTGGGCCAGGGCCTTCTTCACCTCCCCCTGGCGCTGGTAGAGGACGGCAACCTCCAGTTCCATGGTTGCGGCATCCGGGTCTTCTTTCAGGGCCGCTTCATATTCCTTGATGGCCCCCTCGGGGTCTTCGGCCAGGATGAGGCGCTGGGCTTTGAGATAGTGGTAATAAGCCAGGCTCTTGGGACTCTCCTCGGCCTCCGTCCCGGCGCGGCCGGAGCGGTCCAGCCATCCCATGGAGACGCAGCCCGTCAGGGCGGGGGCCAGCAGGAGGCACAGCCCCACCAGGGAAAAGACCGGCCGGCGGAGTAATTTCAGGTGTTGCACAGGTTTCGGCATCGTATCCCTATGAATTAGGGAGGCCATACTTTTCCAAAATCCTCAAAAAAAACCCCGCCCGTCCAGGCGGAATGAAGCATGGCGTCCCCTTGATTCACTAGTCCCCCACCGGGGTCCGGTAGTCCTCCCAATCCTCGATCTCACTCTTCAGGAACTGGCGCAATTTTTTGATCAGACGGTCTTCGATCTGGCGCACCCGCTCCCGGGAAATTTGGTGGCGGGCGCCGATCTCCTGGAGAGTCAGAGGCTTTTCCGCCAGCAGCCGTAAGTCCAGGATGTCCAATTCCTTGTCGTTCAGTTCCTGGCGGAACTCTGCCAGTTTCCGCCGGAACATGTCCTTGAGTTCGGCCCGGGCCAGAATCTCCTCCACCTGGGGCTCGGTGGAGGGCAGAAAGTTCTTGTGGTACTCGTCGGAGCCGTCTTTCAGGGGCGCGTCCAGGGAGAGTTCCCAGCCGCCCAGGCGCTGGTCCATTTCGATGACCTCCTCCTCCCGGACATTGAGGGCTTCGGCCAGCAACTTGGGGCCCGGTTCGAACCCCAGGGCCCGCATTTTTTCTTTTTCCCGCTTCAGGTTGTAAAAGAGCTTGCGCTGGGACTGGGTGGTGCCGATCTTCACCAGCTTCCAGTTGTCCATGATGAACTTGAGGATATAGGCCTTGATCCAGAAGGAAGCGTAATAAGACAGCTTGATGCCCCGGTAGGGGTCGAACTTCTTGATGGCGTGCATGAGGCCGATGTTGCCTTCCTGGATGAGGTCCAGGAGATTATTCATCCAGTACTTCTGGAACTCCAGGGCGATCTTGATGACCAGGCGCAGATTGCTGGTGATGAGCTTGGAGCCGGCCTCCCGGTCCCCGGTCTCGTGGTACTGGGCGGTCAACGCTTTTTCCTCTTCCGGGGTCAGCAGGGAGAAGCGGTTGGCCTCCCGGATGTAGCGCTGCACCAGGTTGAGGTCCGAGGGCGCGGGGAGAGTGGTTTCCTCTTCCTCCTTGTCCTCCTCAACGGCTATGACTTCCGGTCCCATGATTTCCGGCAACTCTTCCGGGTAATCCTGGTCCGGCTGCCTGAAATGGTCTTCCACTGAGGCCCTTTCCCGGTGCAACGGCGGCGCTACCAGGCGAGGCGCACCGGGATGCCGCGCTGGCGCAGAAACTCTTTGATTTGCGGTATGGTGTAGGTGCCGTAATGGACCATGGAAGCAATGAGGGCGGCGTCGGCCCGGCCCTCGGTGAGAACCCGGCCCAGATGCTCGGGTTCGCCGGCCCCGCCCGAGGCGATGACCGGGATGGACACGGCGGTGGAGATCATCTCCGTCAGAGTCAGTTCGTAGCCGGCCTGGGTGCCGTCGGCGTCGATGGAGTTGAGGCAGATCTCGCCGGCCCCCAGGCGCTCGCCTTCCTGAGCCCACCAGAGGGCGTCCAGGCCCATGGGGGTGCGGCCGCCGTGGATCACCATCTCGTAGCCCGAAGGAATCGCCTCGCGGGCGGTAACTTTTTTCACGTCCATCCCCAGGACGATGCACTGGCTGCCGAAGGCCCTGGCGCCCTCGCTGATGAGCCCGGGGTTGAGAACCGCGGCGGAGTTGACGCTTACCTTTTCGGCCCCGGCCAGGAGCACGGCCCGCATGTCAGCCAGGTTCCTGATGCCGCCGCCCACGGAAAAGGGAATAAAAATGGCCGCCGCCACCCGGCGCACCACCTCGATCATGATATCCCGCCGGTCGCTGGAGGCGGTGATATCGTAGAACACCAGCTCG
>JBGPBR010000245.1:0-3962 GCA_041481325.1 Desulfobaccia bacterium | reverse complement strand
CCCCGGCCCTCCCCCAAACCCCCTCCCAACCCCATAGATGGGGGCCGGGAAAGGCGGGGCCTTTGGCCCCGACTTTTCCGGCCTGAAAAAGAACCATAAGGGATTGGGGGTGGGGGCTTGGGGGAGGGGGGAAGGGCCACTTACAAAAAAGCCCTTAGCCCCCTCCCCCAAAGGAGCATCACACTATGCGCTACGAAATCCGGCTGGCCGGGTCCGGCGGCCAGGGCTTGATCCTGGCCGGGATCATTCTGGCGGAGGCCGCGGGCCTCTATGACGGCAAGTTCGTCTGCCAGACCCAGAGCTACGGCCCGGCGGCCCGGGGCGGCGCCTCCATGGCCGAAGTGGTCATCAGCGACGCCGAGATCGACTACCCCAAGGCGGTCAAGCCCGACGTGCTCCTGGCCATGAACCAGAAGTCTTTGGATACTTATGGCTCGGACCTGAAGTCCGGGGGCCTGCTGGTGGTGGATGCCACTTTTGTCCGGGAAATTAAGGAAATCCCCGATCACCACCGGGTCTTTGCCATCCCCTTTACCGAGCTGGCCCGGGACCGGCTGGGCAAGGTCATGGTGGCCAACATCGTGGCCCTGGGGGCCCTGGCGACCATTTCCGGGGCGGTGAGCCCCGCCGCCCTGGAGGCCGCGGTCCTGGCCCGGGTCCCCAAAGGCACCGAGGATTTGAACCGCCAGGCCCTGGCGGCGGGCATGGCGGCCGCGGCAGCTTTGCTGCGGAAAGAACCGGCAGGTCCTGCTGACGAAGGGGAGGAGGCTTAGCACTCAACTGATGAGAGCCATCGGCCCGGCGGCGGCGTACTCGCAGTTCAAGTAAAATGATAGCTATTGGAAAATAAGCAGGGGAAAAGGCAAATGCTGAAAGAAGCCATCTACAAAGTGGTCACCCGGCAGGACCTGACCGAAGCGGAAATGACCCGGGCCATGGAGGCCATCATGGAGGGCCATGCCACCGAGGCCCAGATCGGCGCCTTCATCACCGGGCTCCGGATGAAGGGCGAAACCGTGGCGGAGATCACCGCCGCGGCCCGGGTGATGCGGGCCAAGGCAACCCGCATCCCGGTCTCCGACGGCCTCATCGACCTGGACCGGGACGAAATCAACGTGGAGTGGGAGACGGTGGTGGACACCTGCGGCACCGGCGGCGACGCCACCGCCACCTTCAACGTCTCCACCACCACCGCCTTCGTGGTGGCCGGGGCCGGGCTCAAGGTGGCCAAGCACGGCAACCGGGCGGTGAGCTCCCGCTGCGGCTCCGCGGACGTCATCGAGGCCCTGGGGATTAATCTGGCCCTCACCCCGGACCAGGTGGCCTGGTGCATCCTGGAGGTGGGCATCGGCTTTCTCTTCGCCCCCCAGCTCCATGGGGCCATGCGCTACGCCATCGGCCCCCGGCGGGAGGTCGGCATCCGCACCATCTTCAACATCCTGGGGCCGCTCACCAACCCGGCCAGCGCCAACGTCCAGGTGCTGGGGGTCTATGACCCCGGCCTCACCGAGCCCCTGGCCCAGGTGCTGGGGAACCTGGGGGGCAAGAGCGCCTTCGTGGTGTACGGCGAAGGCTCCTTTGACGAAATCAGCATCGTGGGCCCCACCCGGGTGAGCCAGCTCAAGGACGGCAAAGTTTCCACCTACAACATTGCGCCGGAAGACTTCGGCCTCCCCCGGGCCACCCTGGAGGCCATCAAAGGGGGCGACGTTTTTGAGAACGCCCGCATCGTGCGGAGCGTCCTGGAAGGGGAGGGGGGGCCCCGGGAAGACATGGTGGCCCTGAATGCCGCCGCGGCCTTCATCGCCGCGGGCCTGAGCCCGGATTTCCCGCACGGCATCAAGCTGGCCCGCAAGTCCATCCACAGCGGCAAGGCCTTGCAGAAGCTGAACGACCTGATCGCCAAGAGCAGGAGTTTTAGCAGTGAGCAGTAAGCAGTGAGCAGTGAGCAGTTGTAGGGTGGGCACGGCCCACCAGATAATATACGCGGGGCGTATACTGTAACAAGCACCCGCGAAAAGCCTGGGCCACCAATTCATCAGGCTTTTTCAGGGTAGTAAGCAATACGTAGTAAACCGTTGGATTTTGTTGACACCTGATCGCTGACCGTTGATAGCTGAAAGCTCAATAATGGATTTCCTTGCCAAAATAGTTAAGCGCAAGCTGGAAGAGTCCCTGGGCCTGTTCGAATCCGGGGGGGTCCAGGAATTCAAGGCCGCCATCGCCCGCCGGGGCCCGGCCCGCTCCCTGAAGGCGGCCCTGGACGGGCGGCGCCCCGCCATCATTGCGGAAATCAAGCGGGCCTCCCCCTCCAAAGGCGAATTCGCCCTGGACCGGGACCCGGTGGAGCTGGCCCGCATCTATGAAGAAAACGGCGCCGCGGCCATCTCGGTGCTCACCGAGGTGCATTATTTCAAGGGCGACCCGGACTTCATCCGGCGCATGCGTCCGGTGGTGGACCTGCCCATCCTGCGCAAGGATTTTATACTGGAGCCGGTACAGGTCTATGAAAGCGCCGCAATAGGGGCCGACGCCCTGCTGCTTATCGTCAGCCTGCTGGAGTTGGGGCAGCTCCGGGCTTTGCTGCTGTTGAGCCGCTCCCTGGGCCTGGAAGCCATGGTGGAGGTGCACACCGCGGCGGAAATGGAGACCGCCCTGGCGGTTGGGGCAAAAATTATCGGGATCAACGCCCGGAACCTGCACACCTTCGAGATGTTTCCGGACCGGGCCCTGGAATTGGCGCCCCTGGCGCCGCCGGCCGTGACCCTGGTGGCCGCCTCGGGCCTTAAAACTCCGGCCGAGCTGCGGCGCTACCAACAGGCCGGCATCCAGGCCTTTCTCATCGGCGAAACCCTGGTGACCGCGCCGGACCCGGGGGAGAAGTTGCGGGAGTTTGCAAGAATAGAAGTTGGGGGAGGGGTCTAAGGGCTTTTTTGTAAGTGGCCCTCCCCCCAAAAATAACCATAATTTAGGCAAAATGATGGTGCGCATCAAAATCTGCGGCATTACCAATCTGGAAGACGCCCTGCTGGCGGCAAGCCTAGGGGCCGACGCCCTGGGATTTATTTTTTACGCCAAGAGTCCCCGCAAGGTGGCGCCGGAAGAGGCCCGGGCCATCATTGCCCAATTGCCGCCGTTGGTGACCACCGTGGGGGTTTTTGTGAACGAGGATGCGGCCCTGGTGCGGGAGCTCGCCACCCGGGTGGGGCTGGATTGGGTGCAGCTGCACGGGACCGAGACCCCTCAATATTGCCGCTCCCTGGGGCGCCGGGTCATCAAGGGCTTTCGCATCAAGGATAAAAGCTCTTTGCAGGAATTGGAGCCTTACCGCGGCGCGGTCCAGGCGCTGCTGCTGGACACTTATAAAAAGGGGCAAACCGGGGGCACCGGGGAGACCTTTGACTGGCAGCTGGCCGCCGAGGCCCGGCAATACGGCCCCATCATCCTGGCCGGTGGCCTTACCCCGGAAAACGTGGCCCGGGCCATAGAAACCGCCCGCCCTCAAGCCGTGGACGTGGCCAGCGGGGTGGAGGCCGCACCGGGAAAGAAAGCCCCGGATAAATTGAAAAAGTTTTTCGCCGCCTTGCGGCGATGAAAGTTGAGGGAGGGGGCCAGGGGCCGACGGCCGCTTAAAATCCCTCCCTCAATCTCCCTCCCCCAACCCCCATAAGGGGAAGATTTTAAGGCCGGGGAAGTCGGGCCGTAGGCCCGCCTTCCCAGGCCCCATAAAGGGTTGGGAGGGGGTGTGGGGGAGGGCAGGGACACTTACCAAAAATACGAAAAACGTCCCTGACCCGCCCCCATAACCCTGCCTCACAACCGGTAGCGGTCTTCCACGATCTTTTCCACTTCCTCTTCCGAGGGCATGGTGTCCCGGTAGCCGGCCATGTACTGGCTTCGGAGCCACCTGAAGAGGCTGACGGTTTCGTTCACCCGCACGATCTCCGGGATGTCGCCGCTCT
>JBGPBR010000244.1:0-3994 GCA_041481325.1 Desulfobaccia bacterium | reverse complement strand
GGCCCGCCAAACCTTAGCCCATTTCCCCTTCCCCTGCATCAAGTAATCCTATTCTCCGTCAAACTCAGGAATTTTCCCCTGCAAAATCAGGATTTCCCCAATTCCCCGCCCGCCACTTTAGACTTAAGCTTTGTTAACCTGATGCCGATATATGAAACACTTTAAGGGAGCAAACCATGGATTATCCAAGAATCGTGTTATGGGATGAGACGGACGCCGGCGCCATGCTGGCTCAGCCCGCCGAAGCTCTGGAGGCCGCCGCCTCTCAGGCCGGAAAAAATATCGGGCCTGACAACAATGTGCTGCCTTTTGCTCGCACCCGCACTCCTTCCCACCGGCGCCCCGGTGCGAGGCGCCCGGCGATTTCTGGCGGTCGCTGATTAGGTAGTCGAGTCCCCAATTCTGGTAACCGGTATGGAGCAAGGTTTCCTTGCTCCCAAGAGGGTATTCCCGCCTCCCGAACATTTTCCGCCACCGCCATAAATTACTTTCCTTTGAGCAGAACTTTCCGTTTATAATCAAAAATCGACGGGCCCGGCCCTACCTAACCCTGATAGCTGCTGGACGCCGGACCAATCCCCCGGCCCGGCCCGGGTGGGGGAAACTGGGGAAACGCGGCCCGGCCCGATAATTTGCCGGTTTTTAAGGGGTATATATGATTCCTCGCTACAGCCGTGAAGTCATGGCCCGGATCTGGACCGAGGAGGCCAAGTTCAACGCCTGGCTCAAGGTGGAGCTGGCGGCCATGGAAGCCATGGGGGCCCTGGGCCTCATCCCGCCGGAGGTGCCGGCCCGGGCGGCCAAGCTCGCCAACTGCGACACCGAGCGCATCCTGGCCATCGAGAAAGAGACTCACCACGACGTGGCCGCGTTCGTGGACCAGGTGTCGTCCTGCCTGGGAGAGGACGGCCGCTACTTCCACTTCGGGCTCACCTCCTCGGACGTGCTGGACACCGCCCTGGGCCTGCTGCTGAGGGAGGCCGCGGATCTCCTCCTCGCCGACCTGGACGAGCTCCTCGCGGTGCTCAAAGACCGGGCCTACGCTTTCAAGGACCAGGCCATGGTGGGACGCACCCACGGGGTGCACGCGGAGCCCGTCACCCTGGGTCTCAAGTTCGCCCTGTGGCACGCCGAATTCCAGCGGCAGCGGCTGCGCCTCACCCGGGCCCGGGAGGCGGTGGCGGTGGGCAAACTCTCGGGCGCGGTGGGCACCTTCGCCCACCTGCCCCCGGAGGTGGAGGCCCGGGTCTGCGCCGCCTTGGGGCTCAAGGCCGCGGCCATCTCCACCCAGGTCGTCCAGCGAGACCGGCACGCGGAATTCTTCCTCACCCTGGCGCTCATCGGGGCCAGCGTGGAAAAGGTGGCCCTGGAAATCCGCCACCTCCAGCGCACCGAGGTCCGGGAGGCCGAGGAGTTCTTCGGCGCGGCCCAGAAAGGCTCCTCGGCCATGCCCCACAAGCGCAACCCGGTGCTCTCCGAGAACCTCTGCGGCCTGGCCCGGGTCCTCAGGGCCAACGCCATGGCGGCCCTGGAAAACGTGGCCCTGTGGCACGAACGGGACATCAGCCACTCTTCGGTGGAGCGCCTCATCGCACCGGACAGCACCATCCTGCTGGATTTCATGCTGGCCCGGCTCACCCGGCTGTTAAAGAATCTCCAGGTTTACCCCCAAAACATGGCCAGAAACCTCCACCTCACCCGGGGCCTGGTATTTTCCCAGGGCCTGCTCCTGGCCCTGATCCGCCGGGGCCTCAGCCGGGATGCGGCCTACCGGCTGGTGCAGCGCCCGGCCATGAAGGTCTGGCAGGAAGGGGGCGAGTTCGCCCAGCGGGTCAGGGAGGATGCCGAAATCTGCAGCTATCTGAACGCCGGAGAGATCGAGGCGGTCTTCGACCTGGGACGCTATTTTCGCCACGTGGACGAGATCTACGCCCGGGTGTTCGGGGAGGGCTAGCGGCCCCCGAGCCCGGCAGAACCTTAAGGACCTTTCCGGCAATCGTCGCCATGGCCACCGGCGTTTAAACCTCCTGCAGGAGCAAGAGCCATGTCCAGTCCAGGCCGATCCGACCGCCCCCCCGACCGCCCCGAACTTTCCATCGTCGTTCCCATGTACAACGAAGAAGACAACCTCGATTATTTCTTCCAGCGCATCTTTAAACTGCTCGAGTCCTTAAACCTGACCCATGAAATTATTTGCGTCAATGACGGCAGCTCCGACCGCACCCTGGAGATGTTGCTGGGTTATCACCGGAAATATCCGCAAGTTAAGGTGCTCAATTTTTCCCGGAACTTCGGGAAAGAGACCGCCTTGACCGCGGGCCTGCATCATGCCGGTGGCCGGGCGGTCATCCCCATCGACGCCGACTTGCAGGACCCGCCGGAGCTGATCGAGACCTTCATCGCCAAGTGGCGGGAAGGCTTTGATGTGGTTTATGCCGTCAGAACCAAGCGCCACGGGGAGGCCTGGTTGAAGCGGCTGTCCGCCAACCTGTTTTACCGGGTGATCAATTATTTCAGTGAAACCCCCATCCCCAAAAACACCGGGGACTTCCGTTTGCTGGACGCCAGGGTGGTCAAGGTGCTGAACCAGATCCCGGAAAACACCCGTTTCCTGAAAGGACTTTTTGCCTGGGTGGGTTTCAAACAGATCGGGGTGCCTTATGAACGGGACCCCAGGCACCAGGGCAAGACCAAGTGGAATTACTGGCGGCTCTGGAACCTGGCCATTGATGCGGTCACCTTATTCAGCACGGTTCCCCTGAGGTTGTGGGGCTACGTGGGGCTGACCATCTCTTTCTTGTCCATCGCTTATGCAGCCTTTCTGATCATCCGGACCTTGATTCTCGGGATAGATGTCCCGGGCTACGCCTCCATCATGGTGGGGGTCCTGTTTCTGGGAGGGCTGCAGCTGTTCAGCCTGGGAATCATCGGGGAATACCTGGGTAGGGTCTATGCGGAAACGAAAAGGAGACCGCTTTATATCATCAGCGAGTCCTACGGTTTTGAAGCGGAGCCGGACTGATTGATCTGGCGAAGCCGAGGCGGCGCCTCTTCCGCTGCCGCCCCTTTACCTGGCCGGGGCGGCCGTCTCGGCGGCCAGCCTGGCCGCCAGCTTGCCTCCGGGGTGGTAATAGACCACAAACGGGCCCCTTTGGAAGTAAAACCGGTAATGGCTTAAAAACCAGGCAACCACGGGGTGCTGTTTATCCTCCGGCCGGGAGATGCGCTCCCATTTGGTGATGAAGATCTCCGGGGGCGAGCGTTTCAGCTCTCCAAGCATCCGCTCCAACAGGCTCGGCGCCAGGGGTCCGAAGACCACCGGCCAATGATAAATTACCCCGCTGGCCGGACGGCGCTGGCTGTAAAAATATAGCCCATCGGCTATTCCCCATTGATACAGAGTTTCGTCGGGTTGCAGTAACCGGCCCAGCTCCTGTCCCATCTTCTGGATGGCCAGGTAGTGGTCCCCGTATTTCATCCGGGACCATTCCTCGGCCGGCAGCCGATACAGGGGCAGTTCAAAGGCCAAGAGGACCAGGAGCGCCGCGGCCCCGGCCAGCCGCGGCAGCCAGGGGTAGGCCAGGGAGCCCTCGTCTCTCTTGGTCAGGTCCCCCAATTCTTGCAGCGTCCAGCCGGCTGCGAGGGCTACCGGCGGCAGCCACAACTGATAATAATGAATATAGAATCTGCCGGGAAGGGCGATGGCGATCTCGGTGCCCAGCACCAGGCCCAGGAGCAGGACCCAGGAGCGCCGCCCTTGACGCAGGAGGCCGAGCGCCAGACCGAAGGCCCCCAGGACGGCCAGGGGCGCCGCCACCTTCAGGGAGGAGGAAAACAAGTGATTGACTTGAAAGCCCTGGAGCAGATTAGCCCAGATATTTCCAGCATAAAAACGGTTGTTAATGACCTGGATGTTATAGAAGTCGGTGAAGCGGCCAACCGCGATAAAATAAACGCCCACCGCCAGCAAAATTGCCGCCGCGGCCGCCGCGGC
>JBGPBR010000243.1:0-3998 GCA_041481325.1 Desulfobaccia bacterium | reverse complement strand
TCAATAAACTCGGTCCCGCCATCAACAGCGGCCGCTCCATCTTCCTGTTCGGCCCCTCGGGCAACGGCAAGACGGTCATGGCCAACTGCATCGGCCACGTCTTCGAGGACGCGGTTTACATCCCCTACGCCCTTTATGTCTACGGCCAGATCATCCGGCTCTATGACGAAGTCAATCACCAGCCGGTGCCGCAAAAGCCCGGCTTGCCGCCCCACGACACCCGCTGGATCCTGTGCCGGCGCCCTATGGTCATCGCCGGCGGCGAGATGACGGAAGAGGCCCTGGAACTGAAATTCAACCCGGTCACCAAGTTCTACGAAGCCCCGCACCAGCTGCGGGCCAACAACGGTGTCTTCATCATCGACGACTTCGGGCGGCAAAAGGTCTCCCCGCGGCAGCTGCTCAACCGCTGGATGTATCCCCTGGAGACCCGGCAGGACTTCTGCTGCCTCCACACCGGGCAGCAGTTCGGCATCCCCTTCGACCAGCTCATCATCTTCTCCACCAACCTGAACCCTTACAGTCTGGCGGACGAAGCCTTTCTCCGGCGCATCCGCCACAAGGTTTTCGTGGGCTACGCTTCCCCGGAGCAGTACCTGGAGATATTCCGCCGGGTCTGCGGCGACTATAACATCGCCTTTGCCCCGGAGGTCGTCCGGGACATGATGGCCCGGTATTATGTCATTTCCGCCCGCCCCTTTTGCGCCTGCCACCCTCGAGACCTAGTCGAAAACCTGGTGGACCGGGCCCGGTTTCTGGGCCAGTCCCCCCAGCTCACCTCCCAGGAGCTGGATTACGTCTGCGCCACGTATTTCGTCAAACCCATGGGCATCACCGATTACGACGCCATCGGCGATGAGCCCAAGTCCATAGTCTAAAGGAAGCTCGGTTTTCATAACGGTTTGCGGTCAAAAAGCTGCTTGGTGGCGGCGGCAGGGACCCCGGCCCCCGGGTGACCGGTTGCGGCGCCCCCAGGGCGGCGGCGCTACCCTTTCAGGCATCTTCGTGACCCTCAAAAAAAACCGCGGCCGCTCTCTTTTTGATTTATTCCGAGGCGAACCGATAGTAGACTTTGAAAAGATTCTTAGGTGCGCGGCACCCAAGGGAGGGAAAACATGAGGACGGCCAACCCGGCTCTCGGCGACAACACCTTCACCGGATTCGGCAGCATCCCCCGGGAAGAACGGATGACCATCCAGGGCACGGCCAACAAGACCATGGTCCTCCTCTTGTGCGTCTTGATCACCGCGGCCTGGACCTGGAGCATCTTCTACCGCACCATGACCACCGAGGCCGTGCTGCCCCTGCTGGGGCTCGGCGCCATCGGCGGTTTCATCATTGCCCTGGTCACCATCTTTAAACAGACCTGGGCCCCGGTGACCGCACCCATCTATGCCTTGCTGGAAGGGCTGGTTATCGGCGGGGTCTCTGCATTTGCCGAAGCCCAGTTCCCCGGCATCGTCATCCAGGCGGTGGGGCTCACTTTCGGCACTTGTCTCGCCCTGCTGCTGGCCTATAAGACCGGGTTGATCCGGGCCACCGAGAATTTCAAGCTGGGAGTGGTGGCGGCCACCGGGGGCATCGCCCTGTTTTACCTGGCCACCATCATCCTGGGGTTTTTCGGGGTGCGGCTGTCGTTCCTCTACCAGGGCGGCCCCATCGGCATCGCCTTCAGCCTCTTCGTGTGCGTGATCGCGGCCCTGAACCTGGTGCTGGATTTCGACTTCATCGAGCAGGGGGCGGCGGCCGGGGCGCCGCGCTTCATGGAATGGTATGGAGCCTTCGGCCTCATGGTCACCCTCATCTGGCTCTACCTGGAGATCCTGCGGCTCCTGATGAAGCTGCGCAGCCGGGATTAAGGAGGAGGAACTACTCTCCGGGGTCTTGATTTTTCCCCAAAATCAGGGGAGCCGGCTCTGGTCGGCTCTCCCCGGCAAGGCGCTACTTTTTCACCAGGATCAAGGCCCGGTAGGGTTCCGGCAGGTTCAGGGGAAAGTCGATGACCAGGTCCCCGGCAAACCCCTGGGGGTCGTTGCTCACCAGGGCATAATCACCCTTGGCCAGCGCTTCGTTTAGCTGCTCCAGGCGGTCTCCGTCGTACTCTTCCCCCATCTGGATAAAATACTGCGGGTCATAAGCCACGGCCCAGGCCTTTGCGGCTTGCATCTTTGCCATCGCCTTGCCTCCTACCTGCGGTTTCCGGTTTCCGGTTTGCGATAAAAAAGATAGCTATTTCCAGACCGCAGGGAATTTTTCTTGTTGGTCTTGGCCCCCCTCCCGGCTTATGATGGCATGAGACCGCCGGACGATATTGAAGTTAAGAATGACGGCGGCCGGCGTCAATGAGGGCCGGGCCGGGGCCAAAGTTGAGATTTGTGGGAAGAGATCCGGGGCGCCGGTTTTTCCATCACCACCCCTGAGGGAATCAGCAAGGGCGGGAATGACGACATGGCCGCGAGGGGCCCGATTCTTACGGAAACCGCGCTTATCCAGGCCCTGAACCGGCAGTTCGGGCCGCCGCCCCCCGGGGTGGTCCTGGGCATCGGCGACGACTGCGCCGCCATCGACCTGGGCGGGCCGGAATATCTCCTGTGGACCGTGGACACCCTGGTGGAGGGGGTCCATTTCGACCTCTCCTTCACCCCCCTGGAGAAGCTGGGCTTCAAGGCCATGGCGGTGAATCTGAGCGACATTGCGGCCATGGGGGGCGAGCCCCGCCACGCCCTCCTCTCCCTGGGGTGGCCGCCCCACCGGGACCGCAACGGCGCCCTGACCCTGGCCGCGGGCCTGGCCCGGGCCGCCCGGGAATACGGGGCCGCGGTCATCGGCGGCGACACCGTGGCCTCCCCCGGCGGACTCACGGTCACCGTCACCCTCACCGGCGCGGTGCCCGGGACCCAGATGGTGCGGCGCGCCGGGGCCAGGCCCGGCGACCTGGTCTACGTCACCGGGACCCTGGGGGACGCGGCCGCGGGCCTGGAGATTCTGAAGCGCGGCCTTGACCTGGAGGCGAGACTGAAAGAGGCCTTGATCGAGGCCCATCTGGCGCCCCGGCCCCAGCTCCGGGCCGGGCGGCTGCTGGCCGCGGAGGGCCTGGCCACGGCCATGATCGATCTCTCCGACGGAGTGGCCACCGATCTCCACCACCTCTGCCAGGCCGGCTCCGTGGGGGCCCGTCTCGAGGCCGCCGCGGTGCCTCTCTCTGCCGGGCTGGCCGCGGCAGCCCCCCGGTTGGGCCTGGACCCCCTGCGCCTGGCCCTGATGGGGGGCGAGGACTACCAGCTCCTGTTCACCTCGCCGCCTGCGGCCGCCGCGGCCCTGAACCGGGCTTTCTCCCGGGCCGGCCTGGCTCCGCCCCGGGCTCTGGGGGAAATCGTGGCCGGCCGGCGGGTGCTCCTGGTCACGGAGACCGGCGAGATGGACATCTCGGGGCAAGGCTATGATCATTTCCGGCTTGACCTGGCGGGCCAAGAAAATTAACATTGGCAGGTGAGAGCCCGGGAGAAGATTTGGCACCGGGGCACCTCGGCGGGTTCGGCGCCGCTGCGGACGCCGGCAAGAAGCCACTGCTTGGCGGCGTCGCCGTACTTCTTGTCATCCGACAGAACGTAGGCCATGGACAGACCCCAGAGTCTGTAACCGGTGTACTCCATGAACACCATGTTCGGCCGCGGGCCAACGGACTCAAAGCCTTTCTTGGTGGGTTGGCGTTTGGCAATCTTGTCCCACAGAGGTACCGGCTCTTTCAGGGTGGCGTCGGCAAATGCCTTAAGTCTTTCCCAAATCGCCGCGCCGACGGGCGTGTTCATCTTGGCCCTGAGGGCTGGGATGTCCTTGGCCGCGAACAAGAGTCGCGGGTGGACGCCGACGGCCGGCGCCGTCGCAGCGGTTGGCTTCTGTTCCATCGTCGTGGCTGCCATACTCGTCCAGGCGAACCCGCAAAGAACGAGCATCGCCGCGACCTTGCTGAACATTCGTGTATTCATTTTCGTCTCCTG
>JBGPBR010000242.1:0-4000 GCA_041481325.1 Desulfobaccia bacterium | reverse complement strand
GAGCAAAAAAAATAGACCTTGCCGTCTTTCTCAGCCTTCAGGGCCTCTTTCCGGGGGATAAAAGTCCGGCAAACCGGGTCCTGCACCAGTACGTCAGGTTCCTCCCGGTCCACCGACCGGGACGTCTGGGGCCACACCCCCAGGGAGATGGCCACTTTTTTGACCACCAAATATATCAGATAGCCGATAATCAGGCCGGCAAGTATCCGGGTCATGTCAACTCTCTTCCTCAAGCCCCTCCATGGGGCGCAAAATCTCCAAAACGCCGGGGGGCAACTCTTTCAGGAGCTGGACCGCGCTCTTCTCGAAAACCGGGTGCCGGGCCTCCGGGGCGATCTCGGCCAACGGGGCCAGCACGAAGGCCCGCCGGTGCATCTCGGGATGGGGCACCACCAACTCCGGGGTCTTGATAATGTCGCCGGCGTACAATAACAGGTCCAGGTCGATGACCCGGGGCCCCCAGGGCTCGCCACGGACCCTTCCTGCGTCGCCTTCGATGCGGCGCAAGACCCGGAGCAGTTCCTCGGCCGTCAGCCGGGTGCGCACCGCGGCCACCGCGTTGACGTACCACGGCTGGTCCGCCGGTCCCAGGGGCGGGTTCAGATAAAAGGTCGAGACCTTCACGACCTCCACTTCGTCGGCCCCGGCCAGGTGTTCCAGGGCCGCGGTCAGCTGCCGCCGGGGGTCACCCAGGTTGG
The DNA here is from genome assembly GCA_041481325.1 of Desulfobaccia bacterium. Lineage (GTDB taxonomy): Bacteria > Desulfobacterota > Desulfobaccia > Desulfobaccales > 0-14-0-80-60-11 > DASWLF01. The sequence continues at coordinate 3,302 of JBGPBR010000242.1, read as the reverse complement.
CCCCCAGGCCGATATAGGCCAGGACCGGTTTCGTTTCCGTGATGGCTGGATATCCCAGGGGCATCATGATCCGGCAACCAGACCTTGGAACATTTTCTCATACAGGGGGCTGGGAGGGGAATTTGAGGGGAGGGCAGGGGAGCCGCGGCTCCCCCGGCCCTCCCCCCAATTTTTCATCCGACCTTCTTAAGCCGCGCCAAAGCCTCTTCCAGGCGCTCCTTGGGCACGGTGAGGGCCAGGCGCACGTAACCCTCGCCGGGGGCCCCCAGACCCACCCCGGGGATGGTGACGATGCCGGCTTTCTCCAAAAGGTGGGTGGTGAAGCCCATGGAATCCATGCCCCGCGGCACCGAGAGCCACACGTAAAAAGTGGCCTTGGGGAACTCCACCTCATAGCCCAATTTTTTCAGGCCCCCCACCAGCACATTCCGGCGCTCCTCAATGATGGCGCAGTTTTTCCGGACGCAGCTCTGGTCCGACTCCAGGGCCGTGATGCCGGCGATCTGGATGGCGTCGAAGGCCCCGGAGTCGATGTTGCTCTTGATCTTGCCCAAGGCGGCCAGGACCTCCTGGTTCCCCACCGCCATCCCCAGGCGCCAGCCAGTCATGTTGTAAGTCTTGGAAAGGGAGTGAAATTCGATGCCCACCTCCCGGGCTCCCGGCACTTCCAGGAAACTGGGGGGCTGATAGCCGTCGAAAGCCAACTCGGTGTAGGCCGCGTCGTGCACCGCCACGATTTGATATTCCCGGCAAAAATCCACCACCCGGGCGAAAAAGTCCTTATCCGCCACCGCCGCGGTGGGATTGTTGGGGTAGTTGAAGAACAGGGCCTTGGCGTCCCGGGCCGTCAGGGGGTCGATGGCATGCAAGTCCGGCAGAAACTGGTTTTCCCGGGTGAGGGGGAGAAAATGGCTGTGGGCCCCGGCAAAGAGGCTCCCCATCTGGTAGACCGGGTAACCGGGCGAGGTCATGAGATTGACGTCCCCGGGGTCGTTGATCCCCAGGGGCAGGTGGGCGATGCCTTCCTTGGAGCCGATGAGGGTCAGGACCTCGGTCTCGGGGTCCAGCGCCACCCCGAAGCGCCTTTCATACCAGTGGGCCACCGCCTCCCGGAAGCCCTTCATGCCGGAGTAGGCCGGGTAGCGGTGGGTGCCGGGGTCCTGCACCGCCTCCATCATCTTGTCCACAATGAAGCCGGGGGTGGGCAGGTCCGGGTCGCCAACTCCCAGGTCGATGATGTCCACTCCCCGGGCCCGGACTTCGGCTTTTTTTTCGTCGATACTCTTAAAGAGATAGGGCGGAATCAAGCCCAGGCGCGCCGCCGGCCCAAAAAAATGCGTCATTCGGTAATCCTTTCTGCGCTCACTCGATTTCGCAAGGCCCCGATGCCTCCCACCCGCACCTCCACCAGGTCGCCCTCCCGCATGGGTCCGATGCCCGACGGGGTCCCGGTGGCGATGACGTCCCCGGGAAGCAGCGTCATGATCCGGGAAATGAACGATACCAGGGTCGCCACCGCAAAGACCATGTTGCCGGTGTTGGAGTGCTGCCGTCGCTCCCCGTTGAGGTAAGTCTCCACCGTCAGGTTGTCCGGGTCCGGGATCTCCGTTTCGATCCAGGGCCCCAGGGGGGCGAAGGTGTCGAAGCTCTTGGAACGGGTAAACTGGCCGTCCTTTTTTTGCAGGTCCCGGGCCGTGACGTCGTTGATGGCCGTGTACCCCAGGACGCAGTCCCGGAAAGATTCCTCCTTGACGTGCCGGCAGACGCGCCCGATCACCACCGCCAGTTCCGCCTCGTAGTCCACCCGGCGGGCCATGCGGGGATAAATGATGTCGTCCTCGGGGCCGACCACGGAGGTGGAAGGCTTCATGAAGATCAGGGGCTCATCGGGCACGGCATGGCCAAATTCGGTGGCGTGGTCGAAGTAATTGAGGCCCAGGGCGATGATCTTGCTGGGCACGCACGGGGCCAGAAGCCGCACCTGGTCCAGGGGAACGGTTTGGCCCGTTTCCACCACCCCCTCGAAAGGCGGACGGGCCAGGGTCCGGATTATCCGGTCCGACAGGACCCCGTAGGAAATTTCCCCGTTCAGGTAGTAGCGTACCAGGCGCATCCTATTTCAGTCCCAAGACGTCTTGCATGTCGTAGAGTCCCGGCGGCTGGGAGACGATCCACAGGGCGGCCCGGACCGCCCCTTTGGCGAAATTGTCCCGGCTGTGAGCCCGGTGAATGATCTCCAGACGCTCGCCGATGCCGCCGAAGAGCACGGTGTGTTCGCCCACGATATCCCCGGCCCGCACCGTCTGGACCCCGATTTCTTGGTCGGTGCGCTGGCCGATGATGCCCTTCCGGGCGTAGACCCCCACCTGCTCCAGGTTGCGGTCCAGGGCGTGGGCGATGACCTGGGCCAGTTTGATGGCCGTGCCGCTGGGCGCGTCCTTCTTGAGGCGATGGTGGGCCTCTATGATTTCCACGTCGTAGCCGCTGCTCAGCACCCGGGCGATGTCGGCGACCACCTTGAACATCAGGTTTACCCCCACGCTCATGTTGGGGGCGAACACCAGGTGGGCCCGGGAGGCCAGGGCGTGAATCTCGGCGATCTGGGCCGCAGAGAACCCCGTAGTCCCCAGGACCATGGCTTTGCCCGCGTCCGCCACCTGCCAGAGGTGGGACAGGGACGGCTCCGGGTGGGTGAACTCGATGACCACCTCGCCCTTATCCAGGACCTCGCCGATGGAGCCTGCCACCTTGAGACCCTTGGCCGGCAGCCCCACCACTTCGCCCACATCTTTGCCCACCGCCGGATGGTCCGGGCGCTCGAAGGCGCCCACCAGGGTGATGCCCTCCACCCCCTCCATCAGGTGGATGATGCGACCGCCCATGCGCCCCGCGGGGCCGGAGACGATTGCACGAACCATAGAGCCTCCGTGAAGGTTTATTGGGGGCAGGGGGCAGGGGCTATCTGCCCCTGGCCCCCTCCCCCAAGTCACTTACTTAATCAGCCCGTACTTCTGCATCACCTGGCGCAGTTTGTCTTCGTTGGCCGGGGCCATGAGACACAAAGGCTGCCGCACCTCGCCGGTGATCTTGCCCATCATTTTGAGGGCGGTCTTGGCCGGGGTCGGGTTGGTCTCATAGAACATGGCCTCCATCAGCGGCCACATCTTGTAGTGGAGTCTCCGGGCCTCCTTCAGGTCGCCCTTAAAAAAGGCGTTGCACATGCCCGCCATGTCGCCCGGCACCACGTTGGAGACCACCGAGATCACCCCCATGCCGCCCACACACAGTAGCGGAAAAGTGGT
>JBGPBR010000241.1:0-4015 GCA_041481325.1 Desulfobaccia bacterium | reverse complement strand
GGCCAGGAGCTGATATACCCAGGCCCCGGCGGTGAGCATGAGAAAGAGGTAAAAAAGTACCTCCATAAGAAAGCAGGCCCCGGGGACCCGGCCTTTTCCTCCCCCATCCGTCAGGGTTCTCAAAATTCTTAAGTAGCGATTAGCATACCATCTCTGGGGGAAAACGACAAAAAATACCCTGGGAAGCGGCCGGATGCACCAGGGTTCCTGCCTTTCCCGGGAAGGACCTTTTTTTTGTAATAGTGCCGGGATCCCGCCCCTCAGATTCCGATCAGATAAGACATCTGACCTAAGGAGAAAGATTAGGGTCGCAGTGGTGTATGGGCCCAACAGTTGGGAGTCGGCTTTGAATGAGGCCCAGAAGGAAAAGCGTCCGGTATTGTTGAAGCTCTATCTGGAAGGGTGTCCCCACTGCCTGAGGCTGGACCGGGAGACCCACGCCGACCAGGCCGGGCCCGCAGCGCCCGGGGGAATCGAACCAGGTAAATTCCCGGCTCTCCGGGGGCCGCACCTTCCCAATCAGGCTCATTCTGAATTGCCATCCGGAAGATTTTTTTATAGTATATGGGGGCGGTCTTGGGCCGGTCACCAGCGGGGCCGGCTAATTCAGACAAACAAGAGGTTTCATGAGGCTACGGGTTATCTTCGGCATGGTGGTTTGCCTGCTCCTGGCGGCGGCGCTAACGGCCCCGGGAGCCATGGCTGAAAAAGACGATGATTTCGATGTTTCGGCCCGCTCCTTTGTCATCATGGATGCAAAAACCGGCAGGATCCTGTTGGCCCTCAACCCCCAGCTTTTCCTGCCTCCGGCCAGCACCCTCAAGGTCATGACCGCCTTGTCGGTGGCTGAGCACCTGCAAATGGACGACCAGGTGCAGGTGAGCCCTCAGGCGGCTGCGGCCCCGGCCTCCAAAATCAATATCAAGCCCGGGGAAGTTTACACCGTGCGGGAATTGCTCTACGCCCTGCTGCTGTCCTCGGCCAACGACGCGGCCCGGGCCCTGGCCGAAAAGGTGAGCGGCAGCGAGGAGGCCTTCGCCCGCCAACTGACCCAGGAAGTGCGCCAGTGGGGGGCCTACCGCACCACCCTGGCCACCGCCAACGGCTTGCCCGCGGACAACCAGTTCTCCACCGCGGAGGACCTGGCCAAGATGCTCAAGCGGGCCATGGAGAATCCGGAACTGGCCAAGATCATGGCCACCAAGTTCCACACCATCCAGGGAGACCGGGAGCTGCGCAACCATAACCGCTTCCTCTGGACCACCCCCCTGGCGGTGGGGGGCAAGACCGGCTACACCAGGGCCTCCAGGCATACCTTCGTGGGCATGTTCCGGAAGGACGACAAGGCCATCATCGTTGCCATGATGGGGAGCCAGAAGAAGTGGGCCGATTTGCGCCCCCTCATCGAGAAAGGCTTTGAACTGGAAGGCGCCCCCATCGCCAAGCTGCCGCCCGCGGAGGAAAAGCTTCGGTTTGCCAGGCGCCATACGGGCAAGGCCGCGGCGTACGCCCGGAAATCCAAAAAAGGCAGGGTGGTGATGGGCTCCGCCGGCTCGACCCACGCCAAGAAAAAGGCGGCCTTCAAGAAGAAGGCCAAGAGCCGCAAGACCGAGGAAGATTCATAAAATCATGGGGTAACCGCCATGGCCACCAAGGGATTGTTCAACAAGGTCAAGAACCTGCCCACCCGCCGGCGCTACGTGATTTCCACCATCCGGCAGGGCGAGGACCTGTTTGAGACCGCGGTCTTCGCGGCCAACCTCTTCTACCTCCCCCGGCGCTGGTCCAAGCCGGCCCTCACCGTGGAAACCCACACCCAGGACGACGCCTGGGACCTGCACTACCACCTGACGGTGCGGCTCGCCAAGGAATATCCGGTCCAGATTTTCCAGGAATACCATAAATAATCCTCTCCTCTATCCCCAGATTCTCCCCGGATTAAAGCCCTAACGCCTTTTACCCGAAATTACCCAACAGAGGTGACCGTGGAACGCGGGGGTCGTCGGGTACCGATTTGCAGTCAAAAGGCTGCTTGGTAGCCGCAGGCTTTACCGCCGCACAGGCGAGACGCCTGTGCCACTATTGAAAAGTTGGCAAAAAAATAGTCGATTGACCGCAAATCGGTATTATAGCGAATGCCAAAAGTTCCTTCCTTTTATCCCCTCTCCCCCCTCGGGGGGAGAGGGTTAGAGGGGGATAGAAAAACTTTCGGCAAAGAGTATAAGGGGCGGGTGGCGCCGGCATGTTTGCGAGAAAACGCCGCAAAACCGACGAGGGGCGGCAGGCGAGCGGCAACGCCGTGGTCGAACTGGCCCTGGTGCTGCCCTTTTTACTGCTGGTGGTGGCCGGGGTCGTAGACCTGGGCCGGCTTTACTGGGAAAAGCACGTGCTGACCAACGCCAGCCGGGAAGGGGCCCGGGCCGGCTCCCGGGCCAAGGCCGGCGGCGCCGCGGAACAGCCGGTCAGTGCGGTGGAGCAAATAGTCCAGAATTACCTGGCCCGCTTCAACCTCAAAGGGCCGGACGGCACACCCATCGTCCTTTCCCCGAATGTCACTTTCTTTTACACCTGGGACGGTTCCTCCCCCCCGGCCCTCACCATCGAACTGAAGGATATCCCGGTAAAGATGCTGTTGCTGCCCAACGTCCAGGCCCTCCTCGGGGGCGCGGTGGACTCGGGGCCGGTCATGCTCAAGGCCAGGACCACCATGGCCGCGGAATGGACCACCCCGCCGGGGCCGTGACCGCTGGTTTTGGTTGTTATGGTTTTAGCGGCACCCAGATAGTTGGAGGACCATGCCTCGAGATGATATTTAAATATCAAGGCATTTTGAACCCTTGAAAAACTGAAGATTAATAGCAGGTAGCAAAACATTCGACCTATCATATTTGATTGACTCATACTTTTGGCCATGGTAACTTTAAGCACGGGAGGAACCTGGGCCTAAATTAAAGGGGAAGGCGGAAAAAAGATTTTAATCAAACCGCTCTAATTTAGCCAGGAGGGCCTTGAGTAATCTGAAACGGGGAGTAATCGGCAAAAGTTCCGGTCTCTGGCGTAAACCATGAAGACATTCATAGAACAATCTTTCGCAGCCGCTGACGCCTAAGGAATAGGGGGAATCTGGCATCCGGTCCGGTTTCTTAAAAGAAAGGCGGCCCGGAGGCCGCCTTTTGATTACTCGGAGGTCCAAGGACCGGAAGTGGCTAGCGCCCGCCTCCGACCGCCTGAACCAAGGTGCTAACGGTAACCGCCCCGGCTGCCGCCGCCAAATCCGCCTCTTTGCTGCGGCTTGGCTTCATTGACTGCCAGGGGGCGCCCTTCTATATTCCGGCCGTTGAGCATGGAAATGGCCTTCTGGCCTTCCAATTTGGTTTCCATTTCTACAAAACCGAAGCCGCGGGGTTGACCCGTTTGCCGGTCGGTGATGATCTTGGCCGAGGTCACTTCGCCGGCCTCGGAAAAAAGAGTGTTCAGCTGTTCTTCGGTCATCTCGTAGGACAGATTGCCCACGTACAATTTCATACTCATATCTTCTCCTTGTCAGTCTCAGCGGGATGCACTTGCCAGAGGTGTTTCCGGCAGGGTGGTCTCGCTCGGACCGCTAGTTACTTCTGCAACCGCCTCTGGAATTTCCTCCGCCGGCGGTGTCAGGGTTTTGTCCTGGCGACGTTTCATTTTTTCTTCGCTCTTCTGTTTTCGGGCTATTTCTTTGGTGCGCTTATTCCAGCCATATCGGTTTCGGGCCAAGTATTTACCTCTCTACGGGGCTCAAGATGCCAGAACTCCGAGGGTCCTGGGATCGTCGGAGTTCTGACCATCAGGCTTTAGGCCTAAAGCTTTACCACGTTTTGGGCCTGGGGCCCTTTGGGACCCTGGGTTACGTCAAATTCCACCGATTGTTCTTCTGCCAAGGAGCGGAAGCCGTCGCCCTGGATGGCGCTGTGATGCACAAACACATCCGGACCGCTTTCCCGAGTGATAAAGCCAAAGCCCTTGGAGTCATTAAACCATT
>JBGPBR010000240.1:0-4024 GCA_041481325.1 Desulfobaccia bacterium | reverse complement strand
GGAGTGCCCCATGGGGGCCATCGAACTCATGCACCACCGGGAGGACCAGTTGACCGCGGAAATCAAGGCGGCTTTCGGTTGATTGGCGGGACTCGGGCCGGAAACCGGAAAGGCTCGCAGTCCCAGCTAGGGTAAAATCCTATTTCTAAGAAGATGTCATTCTGAGCGAAGCGAAGAATCTCGCATTTTAAGGAACTTGAGATAATTCACCGCGCTCAGGATGACAGCAAACGAGGTTGGGCAATAGCTTCTAGAAAGCCGGTGGCGAAGCCTGATTTGTGGGGCTGAGGATTAGAAGATATTTAGGAAGATGTTGAAGAAAGTTAACAGTTGTTCCTACTGCTGAACACCTGGACCGGGGCTTTCCCTCCCGGGCGCCGACGCGATTGCGGCTGCACCTGGTCCATGCCTGCCAAACTTCTCAACCATTTAATTTTAAACCGGATTTTTAAGCTGCCATTCCAGGTGGGACCGCCCCGGACTTCTTTTTCTGCATTAATGAGACCTGGCGGCAAACCGACAAGATATCTTCAGGCGTGTAAACCCAGTTAATTTCGGGAACCAGGGCATATTGGGCGATCTCGTATTCGTTGTCCCCAGATCCGGAAAAACGGAGGACAAGTATTTCAAAAACCGTCTTTTCCTGATTATGAGCCAAAGGCAAAATGCAGACGCCGTAGTTGTTATGAAAACGGATGACTGCCTGGTGGGGGCTCGATACCGGATCGACTTGCATTGAAAAAATATAATCGGCTAACGCCTCGGAAACGTTGCTGAGGGTATCCATGTAATATACGCCCTGGAGCTCAAACGTACTTTCTGCCATTGGTTCCTCAATGGATTGCACCACAGGAGGTGGTCTAAACGTCTTTAAAAAATCTCCTATGATCCAATCTAAAAAATTTTGTCATCAACGACTTAACTAGTTCAAGTCTATGCTGTAATGGGATAGTGAAGTAAAGAGGACTCTCCATAAGCAAAGATATAACCTCTTTCCTGTAACAAAAGGAAAGGTTTCCTCCCCTCAGCTCATGATCGTCATAAAGCGACAAATTATTCACTACAAAATCAAGAATTACGGCCGGATTCGGAAACGAACCGTTTCAAACCAAGACTTAACAACAATCGCCCCAAAAGCCAGGGAATAAGGAGCACAACGTAATAGAACAACCAGATCAGTACCGCGGGGACGCTCGGCTCAAAAACTTGATAATCTCGTCTCATGGGACCGGTCTCCTCGAGACACCTTTATGCAAACTACGTACCAGATCGTTATTTCTGCCCCCGCGTCGGCCGGGCCTGCCAGGATATGCCATTGGCAGGTGGTGGCCCCCCCAAATGGGATTAGTCATGCTAATCGCCGCGAATAACTTCGTATTCAACCTGATAAGATACTTTGCGGGGTTCCGATGGCGAGGATAAAGCGGTCTGGCAGGATCGGCAGGTCTAGGCCTTGGTCGGCAAACAGGATGATATCGCCCTCACTTCACCCGTGGGCAGGTCGTCAGCGGGCATGGCCTGAGCCTGAAGTAGGGGTCAGGCAAAATCAACTCTGAGCACCCGCCAGGCGGCGTCCACCAGGGTGGGGGCCAGGCTGGTGAGGCTCTGGTCGATGGTGCCGTAAATTTTAAACACCGCTACCTGGAGCACCAGGCCCAGCACCATGGCCGCGGCCACGTTGCTGTCCCCCGGGGGAATCTCCCCTCGTTCCATGCCCCTGGCGATCACCTGCCGCAAGAGGGTCACCGGATGGGGCATATCCGGGGTAAGCCGGCGCAATTGGCCGTGCTGGGTGAGCAGCAGATAGCTGAACAGCACCGGGTCTTCGTCGAAGAAGCCGCAGAACCGGGTGACCATGGCCTGGATTTTCCCCTTGAGGGTGCGGCGCCCTTGCTGCAGAAGTTCCAGTTTCAGAGCCAGGTCCACGAAATTCTTGGAGAACAACTCCCAGGCCAGTTCGCTTTTGCCGGCGTAATGACGGTACAGGGTCCCCTCGGCGATGCGGGCCGCGGCGGCGATGTCCCGGACGGTGGTTTCCGTGACCCCCTGGTCCACAAAGAGTTTAAGCGCGGTCTCGTTGATGAGCTTCTTGGTTTTGGTGCCGTCGCGCATTGAAATGCCGTTTTCGGTTTTGGGTTAAATTAAATAAGCATTATTGGTAAGTTGTGAATTGTGTTGGTCCCATGGGTAAGGGAATGGGGCTAATGTGAACACTCACTCATTTATAGCTTAAGTTACCGGTTGCCCGGCAGCCTGTCAAGGATTTTTCAAAAATTCCCAGAGATGATGGCAGGATGAAATCTGGCGGTTCCCATTGCGGCACCGCGCATTCTTCTTGCAACGGAGTGAATGGGGCGTTACAAGATAATGCCAAAGGTCCGGGAAAGGACCGGTTGATTACCCCGCGGCCTTGGGATCGCCGGTCCAGGCCGCCCCGGGGAAGCCGCTGTGCCTCAGAGACGCCTGATCCTGCTCACCGTTTGCCTGGGGGCCTTCATGGCCACCCTGGACACCAGTATCGTCAACATCGCCCTGCCCCAAATGGCCGGGGACTTCCACAGCTCTCTGGCGGAGATTTCCTGGGTCATGGTGATCTACCTCCTGGCCAACGTCTCCCTGCTCCTGAGCAGCGGCCGCCTGGGTGACCTGCTGCCCCCGGGAAGACTCTACCTCCTGGGGCTGGTAATCTTTACCGGGGCTTCGGCCCTGTGCGGCTTCAGCCCGAGTTTGCCCTTCATGGTGGCCGGCCGGGCCCTCCAGGGGGCGGGCGCCTCCCTGATGCTGGGCCTGGCGCCCAAGATCATCGTGCTCACCTATGGTGAGGGTGAGCGGGGCCTGGCCCTGGGGCTGTTTTCCACCGCGTTCGCCGCGGGCATCAGCGTCGGGGCCCCCCTGGGGGGCGTCATCACCAGCTATCTGGGCTGGCCCTACATCTTTTTTATCAACCTGCCCATCGGGTTGGCGGGGGCGCTCCTGGGCCGGACCTCCCTGGCGCGCCTCAAGGCCCAGACGCGGTGGAATTGGCGGGCCTTTGATTTCTGGGGGGCGGTTATCCTGGCGGGCAGTGTCGGGGCTTTGCTCCTGGCCCTGACCCGGATCAGGGATGGGGGCGGGGCCGACGGCCCGGCCCTGGCCTTGCTGGCCGCCGCCGCGGGGCTCTTCGCCCTGTTGATTATCCAGGAACGCCGCCGGCAGGACCCCTTGCTCCACCGGGGGTTGTGGCGCAGCCGGCCTTTTGTGGTGGGCTCCGTGGCCGTGGTCCTGACGTTCGGGGCGGTGATGGGGGCCTTTTTTCTGCTGCCCTTTTTTCTGGAGCTCTCTTACGGGTACTCGCCCCAAGAGACCGGGTTGTTGCTGGCGGCCCTGAGCGTGACCAACGCCCTGGTGGCCCCCCTGGGGGGGTACCTGGCGGACCGCTGGGGCAACCTGCGGATACTGCGGGTCGGCACCGGGCTGGTCCTCCTGGGACTGGTCTCGCTGCTGCTCACCACGCCCCAGGACCACACCCTCAGCCTGACGGTTCGCCTGATGGTCATCGGGCTGGGGTTCGGCCTGTTTCAGGCCCCCAACCTGAACGAGATTCTCCGGGACGTGCCCCCGCCCCTCATCGGCCTGGCGGCCAGCACCAACGCGGTCCTCAAAAACCTGGGGGCCCTCCTGGGAATTACCGGCACGGTAATGGTCTTCGCCTGGTTCAACCTGCACCGCACCCCGGTGGCAGCCGGCGCCGCCTTGACCCTGACGGCCTTCCATTACGCCTTTGCCCTGGCCGCCCTGGCGGGGGCCCTGAGTTTTCTCACCAACCTGCTGCCCCGCCGGCCCCGGTAGAGCCAGGCTGAGAACGCCTTCTCCAGGAAAGGGGGTTGGCAGGAGAATTAAGGAAAGGCAGCAGCGCTTCCCCGAAGGCCACCCTACGTATTTTCGGCAGCCACGGGCACTTCACGCCGCCGGCAATCCCAACTCCTCTTTGAACCGGGCCAGGCCGATCTCGTCGATGATTTTGCCCAGGCGTTTCTTTTTCCCG
>JBGPBR010000239.1:0-4043 GCA_041481325.1 Desulfobaccia bacterium | reverse complement strand
CCAGGGCTCCGGGGCCGCCGGCATTAGCCGCCCGGCGGCGTCTTCATAAGTCACCCGGATTTCCCTGAATGCCCCGGCCCGCCGGTCGTGCACCATTAGGCGCCGGGGAAAGGCGAAGACCATTTCCGGCAATCTTAGGTCGTCCGTGGCCGTGGTGGGCAGCTTCTCCAGGTGGTTTTTCAGGTCATAGGCCAGGAATCCCAGGGCGCCGGCGCTTAGGGGCTGAACCGGGGAGACCCCGGGCAACTCCAGGGCCCCCAATAACTCCGCCAAGAGGTCGAAGGGGTTGGCCTCATAAGTCCGGAGAGCCCCCGCTCCCTGCAAAGTCACCTGGCGGCCCTGGGCCCTAAGCACCAGGAAGGGGTCCCATCCCATGAGGGAGTGGGTGGCGCAGTCCAGGTCGCCGCCGCTCAAGAGCAGCATGGCATAGGGGCGGCGCCGCCGCAGCGCGAAGAGGTCCGCCAGGTCCTGGACCCCCGCCGGCGGCGTAAAAGGCTTCACTTCAATATCTACGACGCGTCCGAACATCCGGTTTCCGGTCAGGGCAGGGGCGGGTTTTAACCCGCCCCCAAGGTGCCTTTCATTATTTATCAGGGGATGGGTAGGGAGGGCCGGGGCTTACACTCGCCCTCCCTTCAAACTTCCCTGCCAACCCCATGTAAGGGGCCGGGAAAGGTAGGACCGGCGGCCCTGACCTTCCATGGCCCTAAACCGTTAGGGATTGGGGATGGGGGTTTGGGGGAATTTCTTGTAAGCTTAATTGACCTCCGGCCCTTAGCCCCTTCCCCCAATTCAGCCGTTCGCCCAGAAAATTCCCGGCCAGCTGCCGGCCGTGGGAGGTGAGGAAGGATTCGGGGTGGAACTGGACCCCGTGCACCGGGAAGCGCCGGTGGCTGAGGCCCATGACCACGCCGTCCTCGCTCCGGGCGGTGATTTCCAGGTCGGGGGATTGGGGGACGGCCATCAGGGAGTGGTACCGGGCGGCCCAAAAGGGGGAGGGGAGCCCCTGAAAAAGACCGCGGCCGCGGTGAAACACCCGGTGCTTCTTCCCGTGCACCGGCACGGGGGCCTGGGTGGTGGCGCCGCCGAAGACCTCGTTCAGGGCCTGGTGGCCCAGGCAGACTCCCAGGATGGGGATTTTCTGATGGAAGTGGGCGATGGCCGCCTTGCTGACCCCCGCCTGGGCCGGCCCCCTGGGGCCCGGGGAGACGCAAAGCCAGTCCGGGGCCAGGGCCTCCAGGTGCGTTAGGGTCACGGCGTCGTGGCGAAAGACCAGGACCTCCAGGTCGAACTCATAGAAGAGCTGCACCAGGTTATAGGTGAAGGAATCGTAGTTGTCGATCATCACCAAGCGCATGGGGACCTCCGGCCAATAAAAAAAGCCACCCGGACCGAGTCTGGGTGGCCTTCGCCTGACATAACTCTACATTTTATATATTGCGGTCAGGTGGCGATGTCAATTAATTTCTCGGTCCCGCGGCATCTTCTGATTCTGCTCAGTAGTGTCGGGCAGGTATTCGGTATTGCCGGTCCCGATGGAGACTGGTAGCTGCAGACTGGAAGCAGGTGCCGCCAAAGGGTTAACTTAAGCGAGGATGGCTTCTGCTCCCCGCCATCAGTCGGCTCTGGTCCCGGCCCGCAGGCGGATGAAGTACAGGGTGCTGAAGGAGTTGGGGTCCAGCCGGTTCAGATCGAGGTTGTACTTCTGGACGTAACCGACGTCATAGTCTTCTCCTTCCGTCAGACTCAAGGCCTGGTCCATGTCGCCGTCCACCGCCATGATCAGGGCCTGGAGAAAGGCGGCGCCGCCGTTTCTGGCGGTGGGGTCTTGAGCGAACACTGCGCCGCAGCCGCAAGAGCCCCCGGCGAAATCGTACCACTGGCCGCCTTCCACTTCCACTGGCCGCAGGATTTGTTGGCTGCAAAACGGGCAGCAGGCCGGTTTGGTGCGGTCGTCAAACAGCTTGGGCATCTCTGAACCTCCCGTAACTAGTATCCGGGCCGTGGTTTGGGGGTCCTGCCGCGGAGGCAAAACCGATCTCGACACCCCATCAGGAACAAGGTAAATTTATTATCCCTGATTTTATCGGCCATGGCAATTGGCTCGCGTTTCTATTGACACCGGGGTGCCTTCTGCTTAAATTGGTTTATCATTGAAGTTTAAATAAAGGAGAACAATCTATGGCGGACAAAACCATATCCTTCAGCGACCAGGAGCAGATGCAGATTGAAGGCATCGTCATCGACAAAGATGGCGCAGAAGCCTTGCGGTACCTTGCCGACCTGTTGGTCCGCGTCCAGCAGCATTTAGCACATGCCTGCGGCCCCCATGTGGAAATCGGCCCTCCCGGGCGGGGTTGAGTCTCGCCAGCGGGTGGGTGAATCGAGGTGGGCAGCCCGGGGTTTCCTCGGGAGGCGCCCCGACTAGTCCGGAAGAGCCGGACACAGCCGGCCTTTCGGTGCAACAGTTAGAAGGAGAACAGCTCATGGCGGAAAAACAGGTTGCCTTTTCGGATCAGGACAAGCAGAAAATCGAGGCCATTCTCATCGACAAAGACAAGGAAGAAGCCCTCAAGTACCTGGCCTACCTGGTGGCGTGCTTCAAGGGCACGGCCGGCCACGCCTGCGGGACCGGCCCCATAAAGTAAGCGGCCCTTCGGGCCGGATGCAGTAAAATACAGGACCGCCCCGGCGGCTCCCATTCAGGGGCGCCGGGGCCGGTCTTTACCCCCCTTTTTGCCGGCTGAGACCAGAAAGGAGAACCCTCATGGCGGACAAGCTGATCACGTTTTCGGAGCAAGATAAAATGCAGATCGAGGCCCTGGTCATCGACAAGGACAAGGATGGAGCCCTCCGGTACCTGGCCGCCCTGCTGGATCGCCTGAAAGGACATTCCGGGCACGCCTGCGGCTCGAAACCGGCTTGAGACCACCGGCCAGCCGGTAAGTGGCCTCCCAGCCGTCCATGGCAAGGCTGGCCCTGATAGCCGACACCCACAGCTATCAGGCCGGCCTGCCGGCCATTCTGGAATTTTTCCATCGCCAGGGCCTGTACCACCTGGCTTGCCTGGGGGATTGCCTGCCGGAGCCGTTTGCGCCCTGGCTGGAGGCGGACCCCCGCCACCGTCTTTACTGGGTCTTCGACTTCTACGGGCCCGAGATGCCCGAGGCCACCGGGAACGGCATGGCCCTGGCCCTGGATGAGAGGGTGTACATCGCCCACACCCGGGCCCTGGTCTGGACCCACTTCAAAGAGCAGATCCGCGCCTACGAGCAGGCCCCCCGGACCTGCCGCCCCCCTTTGCTCTTCTGTCACGGCCACACCCACGTTCCCAGCGTCACCCGGTTTTCGCCGCCATTCAGCCGGCTCCTGTACATCAACGACGCGGTGCGTCCCCAGGAGTTTCAACCCCGCCAGGCCTGCCTGAACCTAGACCCGGACACCATATACCTCATCGTGCCCGGGGCCTTCACCCTGGAGGAAGGGCGCCACCCCGCCTTCAGCTTCGCAGTTCTGGACCTGGTTGCCTCCCGGGTGGCCATGGTGTCGCTGAGGGACCTGCAGGGGTTGGCAACCGTGGAGTTGTTCCCGGCGGAGTGACGGATTCGTTTTTGGTTTGGTTATTGAACCAAGACTGCAAGATATTAAGCAAAAGATAATGGTTCCGAAGTTTTTCCCTCTCCTCCTTAAAACCATGAAAAATCGGTAACTTATTGGTGCGTAAGACGCACCCTACGCAAACTTTTCCAGGCAGAAAAAAATCCGCCCAGTCGCCCCAACTGCCAAGTTCCCAACTGCCGCTCTGAAAAATGTTTTTCTTTTTCTCCAAAAACCCCAAACGAAAGACCAAAAATCGTCTTTTCAGGTTGAATCTCCGGGCAAATTCATTATAAAGGTAGAGGTTATCTGCCGTCCGGAGATTTTTACGTGACCACCGCGAGGCTCAAGGCCATCCGCAATATCGGCATCATCGCCCACATCGATGCGGGGAAGACCACCCTCACCGAGCGCATCCTCTATTACACCGGCCGCACCCACAAGAT
>JBGPBR010000238.1:0-4046 GCA_041481325.1 Desulfobaccia bacterium | reverse complement strand
TTATTTCAACCCAAACCCCCCAAAATCCGGGGCAAAGACAAGAAAGGCGAGCCGGCCTGGAAGGCGGGCACCCGGGGCCTGCGGCGGCAGCGGCGCCGGGAAGAGGGGGCCAAAGCAGAACAGGGGGATATCAGTGCGGGGGGCAAAGGCGAAAAGGGGAAAGGGCGAAAAGGTTAATTTAAGAAATGCGGTGCAGGCTTCAGGTTCAACCAGGTCACCCCCCGGCGCCCATAAATTATCTATTACTCGGAGCAGAAAATGAGTTAACTTGAGGGGAGGGCCGGGGGAGCAGGGGTCTTTGATCCCTGGCCCCCTCCCCCATTTTTTTGACCTGAATAATAAGGGAAAATTGAACTCGGTCTGGCAATTTCTCATAAAGTAGAACTCTTATGAGCTTTTTCCCTTTTCCCCTTGGGGCCTTTTCCCCTTGGCGCCCCCCCGCCGTCCCCCCCCATCTGGACGGCCTCATCATCCTGGGGGCCAGGCTGAACCCCCAGGGGGAGCCCGGGCGAGTGGCCCGGATGCGGCTGGTGCACGGGCTCAGCCTCTGGCGGAGCCGCTGCCCCGAGGGCTTGGTTTTCATCACCGGCGGCCGGGTTCCGGGCCTGCCGCTCTCGGAGGCCGCCTCCATGGCCGGGTGGGCCTGCCAGTGGGCCGAAGCGAATTGGGGCCCGGAGGCCCGGCAAGATTTGGCCGGCCGCCTGCTCCTGGAGGAGGCCTCCCACAACACCGCGGCTTCGGCCAGAAACCTCCTGGCCCTGGTCCAGGCCCGGCAACTGGGGGCCCTGGGTCTGGTAACCGACGCCCTGCACCTGGCCCGGGCCCGTTACCTCTTCCGGCGGCATTTTGCCCGCCACGGCATCGCGGTCCACCCCTGCCCCGTCCCCGGGGTCCTGAAACACTACTGGCAGCGCCGCCGCTACCGGTGGCTCACCAAGATGGCCCTCAGGGAAGGCGGCGCCTGGCTCAAGGTGTTGGGGAGCCGGGCCTGGGGCCCCCGGCAGTCGAAATAGCCCAGAAGGGCCGGGACCGCCCGGGTTCTCATACCGCTTTGCAGTGGCACAGGCGTCTCGCCGGTGCCGCGCAGGCTAACGTGTCATGATCCATTCTGAAGAATGAAAATTAGCTCAGGCAATAAGCAAAGTAGGTGCGTCTTACGCACCATTTTATGTTTATGGCGCGTGAGACGCACCCTACGATTTTACCTGGTTGCCGACAGCTATTTTCATAATAAAAGCCTGCGGCTACCAGAGTTAGCCTATTCTTGTCAACCTTCTTCTCACCGACTCCCAGCAATTCCGGGGATTGCCTTTGAATTTCATGAAATTGACGGCTTGAGGGCTCTCCCGTAGCGCACCAAAAACCGAAAACTGAAAAAATACTTGACACTCTCCCGGAATGGGAATAAAAAGTCGGAGATATAAGAAATTTTTCACAAGTCTAACACACGGATCTATCATGCTGGAGATCAAACGCCCCGTCAGCGCCTCTTTAAGCCCCGAGCAAGTTAACGCCATCCAGGAAGCGGTGAGCCGTCACCGGGCCACCCCCGGCGGAGTGCTGCCCGCGCTCCACGCGGTGCAGGCCATCTGCGGCAACTGGCTGCCCCTGGAGGCCTTGAAGCTTGTGTCCCAGGGCCTGGATGTCCCCTACCCCTACCTTTACGGCGTCATGAGTTTCTACACCATGTTTTCGCCGACGCCCCGGGGGAAATACCTCATCCGCATGTGCGAGTCCCCTCCCTGCCACATTTGGGGGGCGGACGACCTCCTGGAGGTCCTGAAGGCCGAGTTGGGGATCAAGCAGGTGGGGGATACCACCTCAGACGGCCTCTTCACCCTGGAGCACACCGCCTGCCTGGGGGTCTGCGAAGTCTCCCCGGCGATGCAGATCAATGAGGTGGTCTTCGGGCGCCTGACGCCGGCCCGTCTCAAGGGCGTCATCGCCGACTACCGGGCCGGCAAGACGGTGGACTACCGGACCCTGCCCCGGACCACCAACCCCTTGAGCGACTATCCCGCCGGCCCGGACGAACTGGTGCTGCTGGCCAACGTGGACCAGATCGACCCCCTGAGCCTGGAGGCGTATCTCGCACGGGGCGGCTACGACGGCTTGAAGAAGGCCCTGGCCATGACCCAGGCGGAAGTGGTCAACGTGGTGAAGGATTCCGGCCTCCGGGGCCGGGGCGGCGCCGGCTTTCCCACCGGCCTCAAGTGGTCCTTCACCCTGCCCAACCCCAACACCCCCAAGTACATCATTTGCAACGCCGACGAAGGCGAGCCCGGCACCATCAAGGACCGCTACATCATGGAGGGCGACCCCCACAAGGTCCTGGAAGGCATGGCCATCGCCGGCTACGCAGTGGGCGCCTCCTACGGCTACATCTATGTCCGGGGCGAATATTATCTCAGCATGTTCCGTTTGAATAAGGCCATTGAGGACGCCACCGCCAAGAATCTCCTGGGCGACAATATCGGCGGCACCGGGTTCTCCTTCCACATCCGGGTGCAGACCGGCGGCGGCTCTTACGTCTGCGGCGAGGAAACCGCGCTCATCGAGTCCATCGAAGGCAAGCGGGGCAACCCCCGGGTCAAGCCGCCCTTCCCCGGCGTCGTGGGGGTCTGGAACAAGCCCACCATCGTCAACAACGTGGAATCCTTGTCCAGCGTCCCCGGCATCGTCTTGAACGGCTCCGAGTGGTACAAGGCCAAGGGCACCGAGGACTCCAAGGGCTCCAAGATCTTCCAGGTGGTGGGCCACGTCAACCGGCCCGGCATCGTGGAAGCCAACCTGGGGATGACGGTCCGGGAACTCATCGACCACTACGGCGGCGGGGTCCGGGAAGGCCATAAGTATAAGGCCTGCCAGACGGGGGGCTCCAGCTTCGGATTCTTTCTGGACGAGCACCTGGACACCCCCATGGAATACAAGGCCATGGCCGCGGTGGAAGGCTCTCTGGGCTCCGGCACCATGCTGGTGATGGACGACACCACCTGCGTGGTGGACGTGGTGCGCTCCATCCTCTACTTCTTCCAGCACGAGTCCTGCGGCTTTTGCCTGCCCTGCCGCCGGGGCACCCGGGTGCTGTACGAATTGATCAGCAAGGTGGCCGCGGGTCGGGGCACCCGAGCGGACCTGGACCGGATGATTTCGCTCTCCCAGATCATGGTGGACTCCTCCAACTGCGCCCTGGGCATGAGCCCGTACTTCTTCATCAAGACCACCATCGAGCGCTTTGCCGACGAGTACGAGGCCCACCTGGCGGGCAAGTGCCCCTTGGGGGTGTGCAAGGCGGAGGAGCATTCGCATTGAGGATCTGCTGGCACCGGCGCCCCGCCTGGGCGCCCCGGCAAGATGCCGGTGCCGCCCATAAAATACCGTAGGGCGGGGACTGCCCGCCAAGAGGAAATGGTGGGCCGGGCCCACCAGACATAATTACCCGGTGGCCCAGGATTTCCGGCCGGTGCCGGCGCCCCGGCAGAAATGACCGCCCCACCGGACAATTTGGCGCAACCACCCTAGATTCAAAGGCTGCCATATGCTCATCGAATACGTGCCGGTCTTAGTTTACATGGTCATCGTCGTCGGGCTCATCGGGTTCATCGTGCTGCTCTCCGAACTCGTGGGCAAGAAAAAGCACTTCCCGGCCAAGGACCTGCCCTATGAGTGCGGCATGGACCCCATCGGCGACGCCCGCCACCGCTACACGGTGCGCTTCTACGTTATCGCCATGTTCTTCATCGTGTTCGACATCGAAGCCATTTTCCTCTACCCCTGGGCGGTGATCTTCAAGCGTCTGGGGTGGTTCGGCTTCTGGGAGATGCTGGTCTTCATCGCCGTCCTGGTGGTGGGCCTGGTCTACGTCTGGGGTAAGGGCGCCCTGGAATGGGAATGATAAAAGCGGTTTTTCGTTCTTCGTTTTTCGTTTTTCGTAAATCGAAGGCGAAAAACATTTAAACCCGGATTCGGCAAGAACCAAAAACGCAAAACCAAAAACGCAAAACGGTTTTTTGGAGCCTGGAATGGGAATTGAAGAACATCTCGGA
>JBGPBR010000237.1:0-4046 GCA_041481325.1 Desulfobaccia bacterium | reverse complement strand
CTCATGGCCATCGAGTGGGAAGAGCGGGCCCCGGAGATCATCAAGGCCGCGGGCCTGCTGCCCCGTCCCAAGGTAGAGGCGGATTAAAATTGGTGGGGCGGGCGTCCCGCCCGCCGTCGCTCAAAAGCCCGGTCCCCGTGGACCGGGCTTTTTTTATGGGGCGGGTTGTAGTAAGGTGGAGGAAATAGCGACGTAGAGTGGGCGTCTCGCCCGTTACCCGGCAAGGCCCCCGGAGGTAATGGCGGGCGGGACGCCCGCCCCACGAAGCCTGCGCCACAAGAATGGTATATGACCACCGAAGAAGATCTGGTCATCTATCGAAGGAGATTGCCCCACTGGAGGCTGGAGGGATCGGTGTATTTCGTCACCTGGCGCCTGGCGCCTTCCCAGGCCGAACTGACCCCTGAAGAACGTGGCGTGACCATGTCGGCCCTCCGACATTTTGATGGCCACCGTTATGAGCTTTACGCCGGCGTGGTAATGCACGATCATGTTCACATCCTGGTCAAGCCGTTAGGGCAGCATCTCTTGGAGGAACTCATCCATTCCTGGAAGTCGTTCACCGCCCACAAATTCCGGCGGGATTACGGCAGAGAAATCCCAGTTTGGCAAGACGAGTATTTTGACCGCATCATCCGGGATGAGCAGGAATTTTTGGATAAGGCCCAATACACCCTCAATAACCCCTTAAAAACCTGGCCAGAGTTGGAGGGTTATCCATGGGTATGCGTTAAGCAAGATTAATGCTCGTGGGGCGGGCGTCCCGCCCGCCTTGGGAATAGGCAAGGGTATTTTGGCGGGAGGGACGCCCGCCCCACGATTTCGGGTTTTTGGTGAGGATATCCAGAGGAGAAATGGAAAATGAGCCGGAAAGATAATCCGAAAGGAGACGTCTCCATCCAGCCCGACACCCTGGCCATGAAGGAGAAGGCTCAAAAAGAAGGCCTGGAAACGGTGTGGGACCGCCTCCAGGCCCAGGAGCCCCAGTGCGGTTTCTGTTCCCTGGGGCTGTCCTGCCGCAACTGCGTCATGGGCCCCTGGGTGGACAACACCCGCATCGTCAACCTGGCGGCCATTTTGGCCAACGCCCTGGGGGTGGACCTGGATCAGTTGCCGGTGGCCGCGGCCGCACCGGAGTGGTATTCCGAGAAGGCCGCCACCATCGCCTGCTAGGCGGTGGCCAGCGGCGTCTTCACGGTCCTGGGGGTGGCGCCGCCGGTCCTGGGGAGCGCCGCGGTCACCGATCTGCTGCTGAACGGCCTCGAGGCGCATCTGGGGGCGAAATTCGCGGTGGAGCCGGACCCGGCCAAGGCCGCGGCCCTGATCATCGGCCATATCGAGAACCAGCGCCGGGCTTTGGGGCTGGAGGCCCGGTAAGTTTTTCAGGCAGGGTGGGCCCTGGGCACCTTACTGTTTCTCAGAGAGTTAATGGGGCGCCCTGCCCGGTTCGCCCCCGGAAAAGTCATTGACAAGGGCCCGGTAAAAAAGATAAAAACTACCGATAGAATCTTAAAATTGTTGCCTACGTTAACTCAGGAGGGAAGGAATGGCTGAACCCCTGCAGGTAAGCGACGCTGATTTTGAACAGGAAATCCTGAAGTCGGATATTCCGGCCATAGTGGATTTTTGGGCGGCCTGGTGCGGCCCCTGCCGGGCCATCGCCCCGGTGGTGGAGGAGCTGGCCCGGGATTATCAGGGCAAGGTGAAAGTGGCCAAGATGAACGTGGACGAAAACGCCAAGACTCCTGCCAAATACGGCATCCGGGCCATCCCGACCTTGATCATCTTCAAAGGCGGCCAGGTGGTGGAGCAGATCACCGGCGCCGTTTCCCGTTCCATTATCGAGAATGCCCTGAAAAAAGCGCTTTAGTTCCTCGGACCGGCATGCCAACTTGGGATTATGACTTGATCATCATCGGCGGAGGCCCCGCGGGCCTCACCGCCGGGATTTACGCCGGTCGCGCCCGGCTCTGCGCCCTGATGCTGGAAAAGCTCATCCACGGGGGCCAGATGATGACCACCGACCTGGTGGAGAACTACCCCGGCTTCCCCGAAGGCATCTCGGGCTTCGAACTCAGCGACCGCATGCGAAAGCAGGCCGAGCGCTTCGGCCTGCTCATCAAGAGCGCCGAGGTCCTGGAAATCATTCCCGGGAACCCGGTGCATACCGCGGTCCTGGAAGACCGGCGGGCGACCGCCGCGACCGTGATCATCGCCACCGGGGCCCGCTACCGGCGGTTGGGGGTGCCGGGTGAAGACCGGCTCACCGGCAAGGGGGTGAGCTTTTGCGCCACCTGCGACGGCGCCCTGTACCGGGACCAGGAGATCGCCCTGGTGGGGGGCGGCGACAACGCCCTGGGCGAGGCCATCTTCCTCACCCGCTTCGCCAGGAAGGTCCACCTGATCCACCGGCGCGACCAGTTCCGGGGGGCCAAGTATCTCCAGGAACAGGTGCTGGCCATGGACAAGGTCCAGATTCATTGGGACAGCGAGGTGGCCGAGTTCCAGGGGCAAGACGAGCTTAAAGCCCTTAAACTTAAGAATGTCAAGACCTCGGCAACCACGGTCCTGCCGGTCTCCGGGGCCTTTATCGCCATCGGCATGGTCCCCAATACCGGCTGGCTCAAGGACTTGGTGCCCCTGGACCAATGGGGCTTCATTTTTACCGATGTCAGCCTGGCCACCACTATTCCCGGGATTTTTGCCGCCGGGGATGTGCGGTCCAAACTGGTGCGGCAAATCAGCACCGCGGTGGGTGATGGCACCGTGGCGGCCATTGCCGTGGAAAGATACCTGGAAGAACTGAAACGAGGGTAGAGTTATGACCAGAAAAGCCGTCGCCAAGTGTCTCCTGCCGGTGATCCTGTTGGCCTTTGTTACCGGTTGCAGCACTGTCAAAGGCTGGTTCGGCAAGAAAGGCCCCGACAAGCCGCCGGACGTCATGGCTAAGGAAGGCATTACCCACCTGAAGAAGAAAAAGTATGACGATGCCATTGAGACCTTTGAAAAGGTGAAGGATCGCTACCCATACAGCGATCAGGCCTTGCTGGCGCAACTCAAGCTGGCCGACGCCTATTTCTATAAAAAGAAATACGACGAGGCCCTGGCGGCTTACAAGGAGTTCGAAAAGCTCCATCCCACCAACAAGGCGGTGCCTTATTGCATCTATCGCCAGGGACTTTGTTTCTACCGGCAGCGCTCCACCATCGACCGGGACCAGACCTACACCCAAAAGGCCATGGCGGAGTTCAAGCGCTTGAAGCAAAAGTTCCCGGACTCCGAATTCATGCCCAGGGCTGAGAAGTATATGGCCCGCTGCCGCAAGGACCTGGGGGAGCACGATTTCTACGTGGCTGAATTCTATTTTAGGACCAAGCGTTATCCCGCCGCCCTGGATCGCTATCAGACCCTGGCCCAGGAATACCCCGACTTCCCCAAGAAGGCCGAAATCCAGGGACGCATCGAGGAATGCCAGAAGATTCTGGCCACCGCCGACAAGAAGCCGCCGTCCGGTTTCATGGCCCCCATCACCAACCTGTTCGACGCCAGGTGGTAGAGACCTTCCCCCGGGGGCGGGCCATGGCCCGCCCCCTTTACGCCTTGTAGTTCCCCTTCCTGCCCTTACTTCCCAACCCTGCGCCTGGTTATAGTAGTTGCCAGCCAGGCTATTTATCCACAAAATCCCGCAGATTCCCCAGGCTCCGCTCATGGGTGAGGTCGTGGTGGATGGGGGTGATGGAGACATATCCCTGAGCCAGGGCGCCGCAGTCCGTTTCCGGGTCCAGTTCCTTGCGTTCGTTGATTTCCGCCAGCCAGTAGTAGACGTGTTTCCGCGGGTCCACCCGGCGTTCGAAGTGCTCCACCAGGGGCCCGGTATCCTGCCGGGTCACCTTGATCCCCTTGACCTGCCCCGGGGGCAGGGCCGGCAAGTTGACGTTCAGGCAGATGCCGTCGGACCAGGGCCGCCAGTCCAATACCTGAGTCAGCACCTTCCGGGCCAGTTGCGCGGCGCTGGCGAAGTCCGCGTCCTTTTCGTAGGAGTTGAG
>JBGPBR010000236.1:0-4053 GCA_041481325.1 Desulfobaccia bacterium | reverse complement strand
CTGAATCCTGGTTCCCAAGCAGTAATTCATGAGCCCTTGGCTCACCCAGAACCATGAAAAGTTTAGGTAGGGCGGGCGTCCCCGCCCGCCGCCTTTGGTAGCCGCAGGCTTTACCGTGAAAAACCAAATCCCTCTAAATCCCCCTTTTTCAAAGGGGGACTTTTCAAACCCCCCTTTAATAAAGGGGGGTAGGGGGGATTTTTCATCCCCGGGGGTGAGACATTTCCGGCTCATGGATGTTTAGCCTGTGCCACCAATTCCACAGAACTATTCGGAACAGGAGCTTGGGAACGAGAAATGGAGCCATCCATGGTCCGATCTATCTTCTGGCAATCCGCACGATAACCCCGAGCAAGTATTGGTAGCCGCGCCCGGTAGCGGCGGCGCCCTCGCCGGGGCGGCAGGCCGTCAAGGCGGCGAGGGCCTGGCGGCACCCCCACCTTCATTTCGGATTGGCCCGCGGTTTGGCCGGGGCGGGCGCTTCGGGGGCTTCCCGCTTGGCCTCCGGGGCTTCTTTTTTCAGGTATTCCACGTAGACATCTTCGGGCCCCAGGTCGGCCCTGGCGGTGAGAATGATCCTGAACTTGTAGAGTTCTTCCAGGTCCATGATTTCCCGGCGTTTCTTGTTGAGGAGGAAATTGTTCACTTCCAGGGGGACCTGGGCCCGCACTTCCTGGAGCTGGCTCTGGGCGGCCTGGGAAGAGATCTGGCGCAGCAGGCTGAGGCTGACGGTGCCCACGGATTTCACCCGGCCCCGGCCATGGCAGGTGGGGCATTGGGTGTAGGCGCTGGCCTCGGCGGAGGGTCGCAGTCGTTGGCGGGAGAGCTCCAGGAGCCCGAACTTGGAGAGGTGTCCCACGGTGACCCGGGCCTTGTCCCGTTTCAGGCTGTGCTTCAGGACCTGCTCCACTTCCTTCTGATGTTTTTTGTCCCTCATGTCGATGAAGTCGATGACCACCAATCCGCCCAGGTCCCGAAGACGGAGCTGGCGGGCCACCTCCTCCGCGGCCTCCAGGTTGCTCTTCAGGGCCGTCTCTTCCAGCTCCCGCTGGGAGGTGCAGCGGCCGGAATTGACGTCAATGGACACCAGGGCTTCGGTGGGATTGATCACGATGCTGCCCCCGGACTTGAGGGGCACCCGTTCCTCATAGATGCGGTCGATCTGTTCCTCCAGCTGGTAGCGGCTGAAGATGGGCAGCTTGTCCTTGTACAGTATCAGCGAGTGCATCTGGCGGGGGGCCGCGGTCCTGAGGAAGCTGCGCAACTGCTGGTGGACTTCCTTGTCGTCCACCAGGATGGCCTTGATATCCGAAGAGAGGTAGTCCCGGACGGTGCGGGTGATGAGGTCCAGGTCCCGGTGCAGCAGCAAGGGGGCGCTGTGGCCGGCCGCGGCCTGGTTGAGGTCGGTCCAGAGCTTGAGGAGAAACTGCAGATCCTTGGCCAGGGCCGGGATCTTGGCCTGTTCGCCCGCGGTGCGGATGATGAGCCCCATTTCCGGGGGCAGGCCCATTTTTTGGGCCAGTTCCTTGAGCCGCTGGCGTTCTTCTTCATTTTCGATCTTGCGGGAAACCCCCAGGTGGCACTGCCGGGGCAGCAGGACCAGAAAGCGGCCCGGCAGCGAGATGTAGGTGCTGAGATAGGCCCCCTTGCTGGCGGATTCTTCTTTGTAGACCTGGACGATGAGCTCCTGGCCTTTGCGCAGCACCCGCTGGATCCGGGGCTTGACCTTGCCCTGGGGTTTTTCCTGGTAGTAATCGGAGTGCACCTCGGACATGGGCAAAAAGCCGTGGCGCTCGCCGCCGTAGTGGACGAAGGCGGCCTGGAGGCTGGGCTCGATGTTGGCCACCAGGCCTTTGTAGATATTGGCCTTGGTGTGCTCCCGGGAGGTGGTCTCCAGGGCAAACTCGTCCAGTTGCCCTCCTTCCACGATGGCGACCCGGAACTCCTCCGGGTCCGCGGCGTTGATGAACATCTTGCGGGGTGGGCTCATAAGTTTCCCTGGGGGCAGCGCCCGGCGAATTCCCGGAATCCCGGCTGGCGGTCCTGGGCAGCCATACGGTTCACCGCCAGGGGCAGGGAAGCCGGGCTCTTCATGTTCCGGATGGGCCGCATCTCCACGCGGCGGAAAAAAGCGGTGTCCACCAGGAAGTTAATATCTCCTTGAACCGGCTGGAAATACAGGTACCCGTCCTTAACCGCCACGGGCATGGGCAGGCCCAGTTCCCCAACCCGGCTCCAGCTCTCATGGGGTTGGGGATAGTGGTTGAAATTCCGGTTCAAGTATTTGATGTCTTCATTTTTGATGTCCCCCAGCTGGAAGCTTTCGATCATCACGTCCCGGCCCAGCTGGGAGTCCCAGGCCAGCATGCCGCCTTTCTGGGGTTTTTCGGGGTTGTTGGCCACCACTTCCATGACCATGTGGTGGCCCCGGTCCCCCAACTCCAGGGCCAGCCCCAGGCCGGCCAGGTCCAGGGACCCGGTCAGGTAATCCAGGTCTTCGATGTTATAGGAGATTTTGTCGGCGAACCGCTTAAGCCAGTCCCCCACCCGGGCTTGGGAGAGGTAGGCCTGATCCCGGGGGCGGGCCCCCGCCAGGGTGAAGAGCTGGCGGTCCATGGCCTGCTGCATGACCATCTGCCCGTGGTTGTGCAGCCGGCGGGGGCTGTCCTCGTCGTATAAAAATCTGCCGGCCTTAAGGTTTAGGCCGTGGAAGCTCTCCTGCACCATGAAGAAGACCTGGTCCGGTTTAAAGCCGAAGAAATGCCACTGGTAAAACTCTTTTTCGATGTGGGCCCGCATTTCCTCGGCAACCACGATGAGCAGGTGCTGGCGTCCCAGGACCTCCCCGGGGGCTTCCCCCAGGTCCCGGGCCAGGTTGGTGAGATCGAAGGCCAGCTGCAGCATGTGGCGGGTGCCCAGGGCCAGGG
Source organism: Desulfobaccia bacterium (assembly GCA_041481325.1). Taxonomy (GTDB): domain Bacteria; phylum Desulfobacterota; class Desulfobaccia; order Desulfobaccales; family 0-14-0-80-60-11; genus DASWLF01. The sequence continues at coordinate 1,126 of JBGPBR010000236.1, read as the reverse complement.
GCAAAAGCTCCTGGGGGGCGCAGGCCAGCTCCCCGGACAAGACCTCGGGCACCATGACCCTGCCGCTCTCCATGCTTATGAGGTGCGCCATCCGGTCCATGGTCATTTCGGCCGCCAGGTTGAGGAAATACTTGGGGCCCAGCATCAGCCGGGTGCCTTCCCCCGCGGCGGCGTGTTCGAACAGGACCTCCCCCCGGGCTACCGCGGCCCGGGCCCGCGCCAGTCCGGGGGCCGACCCGGCATCTTGGTCCAGCACCAGGATTTGCCGGGGCTCGGTGAGACCGGCCAGGCGGGGATAGCGGTTGACCTCGCGCTCCCGGGCCGCAACTTCGGCCATGGTGGCGCAATGGCCCAGGTTCTTGCGGGCCAGGGCCAGGCAGGAGTCGATGTAATGGCTATGTGAGCGCAGGTCGGCAGCGGGCATCAGGGCTCGTGACATAAAAGGCCTGTAATATTACTAACTTAACCTTTATACTTTATCATTTGGGTTAGTTAATGTCAAGTTTCATTACCGGGACCGCAGTCTTGGCCCCACGCAGCTATAAAAAGGTTCGGCCAGGGCGCATTTTTCTTAAGCCAAATTTGTAGGCCGGCCGTGCCCCCAATTGCTGTTTCTTCACAAGGCCGGCCGCAGGTAGGTGGGCACCAGTTGTTCCGGCCCGGCGGTTTTCCCCTCTTGGAGGCGCCGCGCCGCCAGGCGGGCCACCGCAGAGGCCCGGGGGGAACGCCTCTCCGGTGGCGCCAGGGAGACCCCCGGCAGCCCCTGAAAGAGCTCGGCGTAAGCCAGGAGGCCGGGGCCGGTGACCAGGAGAGGCGGGCGCAGCCGGGAAGGCAGGTCGGCCGCCGGCAGGCGGACGGGCGCCGCCACGACCTTGGGCAGGTCCTGGGGGCAGCGGAAAAGGCCCCAGAAGACCTCGTTTCTTTTGGCGTCCATGACTACCCCGATGGATTGGGCCTGACGGGGGAGTTGGGCCGCCAGGGCTTCCATGGTGGGAACCGGCACCAGCGGGCATCCCAGGGACCAGGCCAGGGTCTTGGCGGTGGCCACCCCGATGCGCAGGCCGGTGAAATTTCCCGGGCCGACGCTCACGGCCACCGCGCCCAGGTCCGCCCGCCGCTTCCCGGT
>JBGPBR010000235.1:0-4058 GCA_041481325.1 Desulfobaccia bacterium | reverse complement strand
CGGTGGTGCGGCACATCCAATCTCGATCAAGCCCATTTATTGTCAGACTATAAAAATGCAGACTTTGGTCGTAAATTTGGCGTGCTATTAAAAGAATGGCATCTATTGATTAAACGTTATTGCATTTTAATGAAAGATGATGAGGATGCACCATATTATTATACAGAACGTGCAAATACTGGTGTTTTGGCAGGCGCAGCATGGAGAGCAGGGTGGATAGCATTACAGGAATTTAGCATCAGGAAAAGGGCCAAGAGCATTGGTTATGCAGATTTATGGATTTGTTCAAGTAATCACGAAATGGCCGAATATATTGAAGTTAAACAATGGTGGAGATTAACCAAAGCAAATGATGGGCTAACTCTGGCTGTTAAAGATGCAAGGAAACTCAAAGTAGACAAAGATAGTATGCGCATAGGCTTATTGTTTATATCGCCCGCTATTCATGAGAAATTTGAATCAGAGATTGATGAAAAAATAGAAGAGGCAATTGTTTCAATTAAACAAATAAGATGTGATGCCATTGCTTGGTCATTCCCAGCTATTTCAAGGATGTATAGGGGTAGTGGGCGGTCCAAGCATTACATTTACCCCGGAATATTTCTACTTGCCAAGGTTGCTGACCAATAAATTTCGGATAAAGCCTGATATTTTAAGGTGAAAAATGGCCAAAACAGTAGAATTGACGCCGCCGCTGACCGACGAGGACGTCCTGCGGCTGGAGATCGGCGACAAGGTCCTGATCAGCGGGGTCATCTATACGGCCCGGGACGCGGCCCACAAGCGCCTGGTGGATCTCCTCCAGGCCGGGGAGGACCTGCCGGTGGATTTTAAAGGGCAGATTCTTTATTACGTGGGCCCCAGCCCGGCCCGGCCCGGCCGGGTCATCGGGGCCGCGGGCCCCACCACTGCCTACCGGATGGATTCCTACGCCCCCACCCTGATCCGGCTGGGGTTAAAGGCCATGATCGGCAAGGGCAAACGCGGCCCGGAAGTCATCGCCGCCATGGTGGAGCATAAGGCGGTTTACCTGGGAGCCACCGGCGGCGCCGGGGCCCTCATTTCCCAGTGCATCAAGGAGGCCCGGGTGGTGGCCTTCCCGGAGCTGGGCCCGGAAGCAGTCCATCGCCTGGTGGTGGCGGACCTCCCCGCCATCGTCATCAATGATTGTTACGGCCGGGACCTCTATGAAGTCGGGGTGGCGCAGTACCGGCGAGTAAGTGCCCCCTGATTCCAGACCACCCCAAGGGGCCGCCGGGAGGCCGGCCTCCCGCGTAAGGAAGCGCGCATGGACATCCCCATGGACCTGACGGAAGTCGCAGCCCGGGTCAAAGAAAAGCGCCACATCTTCAAGGAGTACAATTTCGGCCCCTTGAAGGACGACGCCCTCAAGACCTTTTACGACCTGGCCCAGGAATACGAAACCATGGAGAACTTCTACCGGGTTTCGGTAAGCGTCATCCAGGAGTTCTTCGGGGTGGATTCCCGGCTCTACCTGCTCTGCCAGGAGGGCACCCTGGACCTGGTATGCGACAGCCTCCGGGGACTCTACCCCGACAAGACCCCGGCCCTGCCCCATGTCCGGCTGGACAGACAGGCTTACGCCGCCGAAAACTCCTGGGTGATCCCCATCCGGGGGAACCTGCTGCTGGTGAACCAGCTGCCTTTTTATGCCAAGGAACAGATCATCGGCATGCTGGAGGTGCTGCCCGCGGACCAGATTGCGCCGGGAGACCGCTTCTTCTTTGAAAAGTACGCCAACCGCTTGGGCTACAACCTCCACATCAAAATCATCGCCCGGCAGAACATCCAGCACATCCGCTTCATCAACAGCCTGGTGGCCGACATCGAGCACAACGTCATCATCCCCAATATCAGCCTCAGCCTCTACCTGCGGCACCTGCGCAGCAAGATTAAGAAGTTGCATGAAATGGATTGCGTCTGCCAGGAGCGGACGGAGGGCTGCCCGAGTCTGCCTGGCTCCCAGCAGGTCTTCCGGGAATTGATTGACGCCATGGAGTCCGACTACCAGACCCTGGAGCAGCACTACAAGGGGGTGAGCCTGTTCATCGAGTCCCTTTTCCGGCTGTCCCATTTCCAGAAGGGCCACCTGGTCCTGAGGCGGCGCACCACCCGGGTCAACAGCGAAATCATCCAGCTCCAGTTGGCCCTGTTCATGGACAAGCTGCAGGAGCGTAACATCGCCATCGACACCGGCGCCGGGGTCATGCCCGACGAAGATTTGCTCATCTCCGTGGACAAGGGCCTCATGGCCCAAGTCTACAACAATCTCTTTTCCAACGCGGTGAAATACACCCGGCGCAACGCCGAAGGGCGCAAGTACATGGCTTACGGGCGGGACCTCCTGCAAAATCACTTCGGGCCCGGCAAGGACGGCGTCAAGTTCAGCGTCTTCACCACCGGGCCCCATATTCCCCCCGAGGACGTGCCCCATATCTTTGACGAAGGCTACCGGGGGCGCAACGTCGATGGCGAAGTAGGGACGGGCCGGGGACTCTTTTTCGTGCGCACCGTGGTGGAGACCCACGGCGGCGAGGTGGGCTACGAAGCCACCCAGGGGGGCAATAATTTTTATTTCGTCCTGCCGCTGGTGATCGCCCCGGAAGGGCCGCTGGCCGCGGAGTTGGCCACCGAGGGCTTCTGATGGCGGTCCGCTACCTGGCCCAGGAACTCTACCGGCTGACCCAACAGGTGGAGGAATTGGAAAAGAAAATGGCGGCCATGGACCGAGAGACGCCAATGGCGGAGCGCACCCGCCTGGAAATGGAACTGCTGGCGGCCCGGAAGGAGCGGGACCGGTTTCGGGCCATGCTGGAGGCCAAGAAAGAAAAGCCGCTGGTGTAGCGGTCAGGGGGCCGCGCTCAGCAGTCAGCTCTCAGCTTTCAGTCAGACAATGTGAGGCGCGGGCCCGCCTCCGACAGAAAACAGAGAACATTGGCGCCAGGATGGTAGGGCGGGCCTGCTTGTCCGCCCTTTGGGGCAGCTCGAGGCTTTAGCGTGCGCCTGGACCCCTAAGGCGGGGTCTACACTTCCCTTCGCTCCCAAGCTGCGATTGGGCAAGGAAGCTACATTTTCTTGGCTTAGTCGCAAGCCGCGCCACTATTCTTTCAACCTTGAACCTTGAACTTTGAACCTTGAACTTTGAACTTTGAACTTTGTTCAAGCAGTCGCAGGATTTTTACCGATAGAGGGAATTCTTGATGGAATCCCAGAGTCCCTGAAAAAACTGCACCGCCTCCGGGTCCCGGCGGTGCATGCTCCACAGGAATTCGCCCAGACCGATTTGCCCCAGGCCGTAATAAGCCAGGACCATCTGGCCCACGGCCGCATATCCCGTAGCTATCTGGCCGACGCCGAGGAGAGCGGCAAAGGCGAATTGGGCCAGGGCGGTAAAACCCAGGATAAACTGGCCGAAGCCGAAGACCACCCCGACGCCGAACTGGGCCACGGTGATGAGCCCCACCGCGCACTGGCCGATGGCGATGACGCCTTTGGCCACCCTGAGCCTCCCCAGGCTGTCCCGGCCAAGGGCCACGTGCACCAGGGGATAGCCCAGGTAACTCTTCTCAGACTTCCACTCAAATCCGGTGCCGCTCCAGGCCGCGTCCGCAGGCCGGGGGGCGCCGCAGTGGGGGCAGCTTCGGGCCTCAACACTTACCTGGGCGCCGCATTCCCGGCAGGCGATCAGGGGCATGTTTCCCTACACTATCTCACTATCTCATACCTATTTGAGACCTCTGCGAAAGTCCACTTTTTGCTGAAATGAAGAGAAAAATGCAATTAGCGGAGTGGCACAGGCTTCCAGCCTGTGATTATTTCTTTAAATATTAACCCACTTAGCCACAGGCCAGAGGCCTGTGCCACTAAGAAAAATTCAGTTTGGGGTGCTCAAAGTTATTTTCGCAGAGGTCTCTATTTGCGGTCAATCGACTAATTTTTTGCCACCTTTTCCTGGTGGCACAGGCGTCCCGCCTGTGCAGCGCAGGCTAAACGTTCATGCCAATTTGGGGGCACCCCCGACAATGAAAGCTTTGGGT